>JASFGH010000067.1:0-11747 GCA_050123865.1 Desulfobacterales bacterium
ATCGGCAGATCTGAAAAGAATTTGAGCAGCGGCGGTGGCAACCTGCTACCCATCAGAGCTGTGGAAATTGTAAAGTTGAATCGGAGACTATTGATGACCTTTCGAATATGTCTGCTGCTATTCGCTGCGATGCTGGTATTTACAGCAGCTTCAATTGCATTAAGCGGCACGCCCGTTGAAAACAAGGGGGCCGATGAAATCACGCTTCCCGGGGGTACACGCGGACCCGTTCCGTTTCCCCATCATCAACACCAAAACAACCTGGTGGACTGCAAAATTTGTCATTCCCTTTATCCGCAAAAAGCCGGTATTATCGAAGAACTAAAAGCTGCGGGCACATTAAAAAAGAAGCAGGTGATGAATAAGCAATGCACCAAATGTCACAAGCAGAAGAAGAAGGAAGGCCTAAAGACAGGTCCGACGACATGCGCAAAATGCCATATTAAAGAGAAGAAATAAATTATGCTGGTACTTGGCTTTCAGGGAAGTCCGCGAAGAAAGGGAAATACATCTTATTTGCTTGCCACCTTTATGCAAGCCGCTGAAAAACTGGGCGCTCAAACCGAAATCATTGAGGTCACCCGCAAAGAAATCATCCCCTGCAAAGAGCTCGTGGTCTGTGAAAAAAAGGGGTACTGTCCCATCGATGACGATGTCAAAACCGACATTTATCCGTTGATCCGGCAAGCAGAAGTGGTGGTGCTGGCCACGCCCATTTTCTTTTTTAATATGACGGCCCAGCTAAAAGCAGTTGTCGATCGCTGCCAGTTGTTCTGGGCCCGAAAATATCGATTCAATTTAGCCGATCCCGCCAAGAAGACCAAGCGCGGGTTTTTGTTATCGGTCGGCGCCAGCAAAGGCAAAAGTCTGTTTGAAGGGCTGCAGCTGACGACCAAATATTTCTTTGATGCCATCGATGCACATTTTGACGGCAGCCTAACCTACCGCGAGATCGAGGGCCGCAAGGATATGGCCCGACACCCGACCGTCATAGAGGACGTCGAAAAGGCAGCTGCTGAGCTTATCGGGCCTCTGATCGGCCGAAAAAAAATTCTGTTTGCCTGCCGCGAAAACGCCTGCCGCAGTCAGATGGCCGGTGCCTTTGCCCAATCGCTGGCCGGAGATAAAATTGAGGTGCTCACCGGCGGCAGTCAACCCGCAGAACAAGTTAATCCGGATATGGTCACAGCCATGCAGGAAAAAGGTCTCGACATGGCATTTCGCACACCGCAACATATCGAGTCTGCCATAGCCGACAATCGCCCGGAAATGATTGTCACCATGGGCTGCGGCGAAGAATGCCCCTTTGTGCCCGGAGCACAGATGCTGGACTGGGATCTGGCAGACCCGGCCGGCAAACCGCTTGAATTTATGCGCCAGACTCGAGATGAAATCGAAAACAGAGTCAAGAATCTGGTTGAGCAATTATCCTGATCAACGCAAAAAAAACTACCACGAAAGGACGAAAACACGAAAAGAAAAAAATAAACTTTCGTGCTTTTAAGATTTCGTGTTTTCGTGGTTAAATTTGCCGTAATTTATTATCTCACTCAAAGCCGCAGAGCTCGCAAAGAAAGTTAATGATTTTTTTTAATGATCTCCTAAAAACTTGGCGCCTTTGCGTCTTGGCGTGATGCAATTATCAAGGAGGATGGATGGCTGAGCCCCATGAGATGTATCAATGTCAAACGGTTAACTGCGGATATATCTATGATCCTGACAGAGGCGACCGCAAGGGAAAAATCCCCAAAGGCACGGCGTTTGAAGATCTGCCCGATGACTGGAAATGTCCGATCTGTGGCGCCGGCAAGAAAATGTTTAAGCCATTAGGCTGATCCAGTTTTTGAGAAAATGCCTAAAAATAGACTTGAAACTGCCCAACGAACAGGTTAAACAATTTTGGGTATCTGGTTAGCCACCTTGGATATGATGGCTTTCGCTTGACCAACTTAACAACATAAGGAGGGTGATAATGGACAGATACGTATGCACGATCTGCGGGTATGTTTATGATCCAGAACAGGGGGATCCGGACAGCGGTGTGGCCCCCGGTACCAAGTGGGAAGATGTGCCGGATGATTGGGAATGCCCGGTATGTGGTGCTTCCAAGGCCGATTTTGAAAAAGAATAAACGAACGACACACACCAGACCTTAAGATACAGGCCAATTCGATGCCCTTTTAGGCCGGCAGGATTTGCGCGGATTAAAAGGGCATCAATTGTTTTTGCCAACCGAATTCGCAAGGTGAAAAATGCCTGTTGCACAGATAAAAAATATGTTTACAGTTTCTCTTTGCGTCGATTTTCAAAATCAAAATCCTGAAATAGTATGAACCGCAGCTGGGAAGATCAACTTACCACCAAAACGCGAAGAAAAGCGTTAAAATTTCTTTTTTCATGGTTTCGCGTTTTCGTCGGTTGGCTTTTAATATTATGAAATCAGTTGACTGGAGAATAAAATGGAGCCATTAGAAATCGCGCCGGGTGTTTATGGTGTGGGCGTCATCGACTGGAATATAAGGGATTTTCACGGTTATTCGACCGATGTCGGGACGACGTATAATTCATTTTTAATTGTTGATGATAGGATTGCTTTGCTCGATACGGTTAAAAAGGAGTTTGCGGACCAGCTGCTGGCCAATATATCCGCGGTAGTTGACCCCAAAAACATTGATTATGTCATCAGCAACCACACCGAGCTTGACCATTCCGGTGGTCTGGCGCGGGTCATGCATCGCGTCGGAGAAGACAAGCCTCTGTATTGCTCAAAAATGGGGCACAAAAATTTGCCGCGCCACTTTGCGCGCAACTGGGATTACCAGCCGGTCGAGACCGGTCAGGAACTGAGCCTTGGTAAAAAGACATTGAGCTTTCTTGAAACGCGTATGGTCCACTGGCCCGACAGCATGTTTACGTATTTAAAAGAGGATAAAATCCTTTTTTCCAGCGACGGGTTCGGCCAGCATTATGCAGGACCCGAGCGCTTCGACGATCAGATCGGCGAAGCGATTATGGTTCATGCCAAGAAATACTTTGCCAACATTTTGCTGCTGTATGTTCCGATAATTAAAAAATACCTCGCTAACATCATTGATTCTGGCATGGAATTCAACATGATCTGCCCCGACCATGGCATCATCTGGCGCAGCGACCCTGCCAAAATCATCAACGCCTATGTCAAGTGGTGCCAGCAGGAACCAAAAAAGAAGGCGGTCGTCATTTACGATACCATGTGGCACAGCACCGAGAAAATGGCCGAATCCATTGCAGCCGGTATCAATAGAGAAGGGGTGCCGGCCAAGCCTCTACACCTGAGAAAATGGCACCGAAGTGAAATCATGACCGAAGTCTTCGATGCCAGGGCAGTGGTCGTCGGCGGCCCGACCCTCAACAATGGGCTGTTTCCATCATTGGCGGATTTTCTCTGCTACATGAAAGGCCTGAAGCCGTTGAACAAAATCGGGGCTGCCTTTGGGTCATATGGCTGGAGTGGTGAGTCCACCAAAATCATCGCCAAAGAACTCGAAGCCATGAAATTTGACATGATCGCCCCGGGTTTAAAAATACAGTATGTCCCTGACAGCGAGGGTCTTGAGCAATGTTACGAATATGGCCGCAAAATCGGAAAAGCGGTTAACGAATAAAATGAAAGCCCCGATTGTTGAACTCAGTGACTGCATAGTCTGCGGTGTATGCATGGAAACATGCCCCCGGGTATTCCGGTTAAACGATGCCGGTTATATTGAGGTGGCAGATATGGCAGACTATCCTGAATCCGAGGTTAATGACGCCATAAAGTATTGTCCGGTGGACTGTATTCACTGGTCTACCTGAAAGCTGTCTCAAAAATGCATCTAACGCCCAATGGCTGTGTTACAAACCAATTCAAAATGCTCGAATACTAATGTGTATGCTCCACTTTTGAATCAGTTTGCGCCTTGCCCTTGGGCGTTACCTACTATTTTTGAGACAGCTTTAAATCTAATTAAAAATATTATGAGGAAAAACGAACAGACAAGTCGTCAGCTTAAACGAGAGATCAAAAAACTGCTGCTGCAGGAAGACTTTGAAAGAGGATTGGCAGATGTTGCCGCAATACCGGCTCGCAAAGCTGTCAATCCTCTTTTTTCTTTTTTGTGCAGTCTAGATGAAATGTTAAAATGGCGATCGGTGACCGCCATGGGAAAAGTTGTCGCATGGCTGGCTGAGACGGACACTGAATCCGCCCGGGTGATCATGCGCCGTTTGATGTGGCATCTTAACGATGAGTCCGGGGGTATCGGCTGGGGGTGCCCGGAAGCCATGGGGGAAGTCATGGCGCGTAGCGAAAAATTGGCTGAAGAATTCTGGTGCATACTCATTTCCTATGCTCAACCGGAAGGAAACTTTCTTGAGCATCAAACCCTGCAACGGGGTCTATTATGGGGAATCGGCCGGTTGGCGCACGCACGGCCGCAGCTGTTAAAAGATACGCTCGAATGCCTGCATCCTTTTTTAAAGGACCCCGATCCTTATTTGCGCGGCCTGGCCGCATGGGCGGCTGGTGCATTTAAAAACAACCACACCCAGAAACTGCTCGGCAACTTACAGGCCGATACCGCAGAATTAAGGATCTACCTCGACCAAAAATTGGTTTCTTGCACGGTGGCGCAACTGGCAAAAACGGCGTTGCAAAAAATACATTCACCATAGCCTGCCCGCTGCATAATCTATTCAACTGCGTCTTCAATCTGCGCACCGACAGTCGCCAGTCGACTGTTCCGCTTGCAAATAGACCGCCTGAAGAATGTCGCCGTATTACAGCAGACCCGCTTGTAAACGCTGCCATGGATAATTATATTGAATGTTATTCTGCGGATTTATCTGAGCTGTATAACATCTCAGGAGAAAATCAGATGAACTGGACAGCGGAAGCCGAAGACGCTATTAAAAAAGTGCCTTTCTTTGTCCGCAAACGCGTGCGCGCACGCGTCGAGAAAGAGGCGGCAGCAGCCGGCAGCCCCGTGGTATCGCTCGCAGATGTCAAAACAACCCAGGCCCGCTACCGGGCCAATATGAGTTTAGAAATCAAGGGCTATCAAATCGAGACGTGCTTCGGACTTTGTGGTTGCCCCAATCGCGCAATGATCAGCGATCAACTGGGAGGCAAGCTCGGCCGACATCCCCAGCTTGCCAAAGAGCTACCCGGTGTTTACAGTGAAGAGCGGGTACGGCGGTCTGTAAAAGATTGCATCCGCTCTTACAAAGAGAATAGCAAACACGGCAAGCGCTTTGCTCAAATATTGCAGCCCGATGATTTTGCTGCAATCGTCAGGCGCTATTCCGAGAGCTAAGAAAGTTAGAGGAGGTTTCTCGATATGGAAAAAAAAACATTTTCAGTTCCCAGTATTTCATGCGGGCATTGCGTTAATGCCATCAAAGACGAATTAACCGAGCTCGAGGGTGTCTCCAAAGTGGAAGGAGACATCGAAGGCAAAAGTATCGAGGTTGAATGGGATACCCCCGCCTCTGAAGAAATCATTAAAAACAAACTGACCGAGATTAATTATCCGGCCGCATAGCTTGCAGCATTTAATCCAATAATCTCTGTGGAGCCCTATGGACCTTAAACCGTATATGATAAAATCCATTCAGGCGGCCATTGTCGCTGGCAAGGCCATTAACACGGTATATCATTCAGAAGATTTCGGGGTGGAATATAAAGCGGACACGTCTCCATTGACCATTGCCGATCAAAAATCCCACGAAATCATTATGAATGCGCTGCAGGATTTTGATATTCCGATCCTTAGCGAGGAGGGCAAAGACACACCTTATGCACAGCGCAAGGACTGGGAATGCTTCTGGGTGGTGGATCCATTGGACGGCACCAAAGAGTTCATCAAGCGTAATGGGGAGTTTACGGTCAATATCGCTCTTGTGAAAGATGGCCGCCCCATCCTGGGCACAATTTTTGTGCCGGATAGAGATACACTTTATTTCGCCGCACAGGGTTTTGGTGCCTACAAGCTTGAAGACGGCCCTTTCAACGAACTGCAACATGCCCCGGCAGATTCAGATGAGCAGGCCCGCATCCTGCTTGGGAAAGTCGTTGAGCAGTCCACCCGGCTGCCAGTTCAGCACCCCCGGCCGGCCGCATTGACCATTGTGGGCAGCCGCTCGCATAAAACAGCCGAACTCGAGGCCTATGTCGAAGAAAAGCGCAAAGCCGTCGGCGAGGTAGAGTTCATCTCCGCGGGCAGCTCGTTGAAAATTTGCCTGGTGGCAGAAGGCCGCGCGGACATATATCCCCGCCTGGGCCCCACCATGGAATGGGATACGGCCGCCGGACAGGCAATTGCGGAGGCAGCCGGTGCTGCTGTCTACGAGTATGAAACAGCAAAACCGTTGATTTACAACAAAGAGGATCTGCACAATCCCTGGTTTATTGTCCAAAGGTAAAGATATTTAATCTAACATAGTTTTTAGTAATTCGTTCTTCGATACCCTTTTGATCGGCAAAATTTCGAAATCCGAATCTCGAAATCCGAAACAAATACAAAACAATAATGTCCAAAATACCAAACACAAAAATCGTTCATTTGAATATCCAAATTTTGCTATTTTGAATTTTGGGCATTCCAATTTCTTTCGAATTTCGGATTTTGTGCTTCGAGTTTAATGCTGCCTCGTAAAAAAGTACTGGTTATTATGCCATATAAACTAAACACCGACCTAAACGCTTTTGCTGGATGAATTATGTCTGACAACAAAATAACCCTACCGGTGACAGGTATGACCTGCGCCAACTGCGCCATGAACATCGAACGTACGCTTAAAAAATTGAGTGGCGTATCCAAGGCGCAGGTTAACTTTGCCGCCGAACAGGCTGCCGTTTCATTTGATCCGCAGCAATTGCAGGTCCAGGATGTTATTTCACAGATAAAAGGATCAGGATTTGCGGTTCCCACCCAGAAGGTCGAGCTTGCGGTAACCGGTATGACCTGTGCCAACTGTGCCGCCAACATCGAAAGAGCGCTAAATAAAAAGGTTACAGGGGTTGTTAAAGCCAGTGCGAATTTCGCCAGCGAGCGTGCCGTAATAGAATACATTCCGGGCGTTGTCGATCTCCAGCAAATGATCTCTGCCATTGAAGCTGCCGGTTACGGCGTTATTACACACGAAGACACCGCGGACGAAGAGGATGCCGAACAAATTGCGCGGCAGGCAGAGATCCGGGATCAAACCCGCAAATTTATCGTAGGGGTTGCCTTCGCACTGCCCCTGTTCCTTTTGAGCATGGCCAGGGATTTTAACCTCACGAGTGCCTGGAGCCATGCGGCCTGGGTCAACTGGTTATTCTGGGCGCTGGCCACGCCGGTTCAATTCTATACGGGCTGGGATTATTATATCAACGGACTCAAAAGCCTTAAAAATAAGAGCGCCAACATGGATGTTCTGGTCGCCATGGGCTCTTCGGTGGCCTATTTTTATTCGCTGGCTTTGCTTCTTATTCCGGTCCTGGGTCAACACGTCTATTTTGAAACCTCGGCGGTTATTATTACCCTGATCAAACTCGGTAAAATGCTGGAAGCTAGAACCAAGGGGCGCACCGGCGGGGCCATTCGCAAATTGATCGGCCTACGCCCCAAAACTGCCACGATTATTGATAACAATGCTGAAAAAGAGATCCCCATCGCCCGGGTTCGACTGGAAGATACGGTGCTGGTGCGCCCGGGCGAGCGCATACCGGTGGACGGAATCGTTCTCGAAGGAGCATCCTCGGTGGATGAATCCATGCTGAGCGGTGAGCCGCTGCCGGTCGACAAGGGCCAGGGCGACAAAGTGGTGGGCGGTACGATTAATGGTGAAGGTCTATTAAAATTCAGGGCGGCCGCGGTGGGCAAAGATACGGTCCTGGCCCAGATCATCCGACTGGTTCAGGAGGCCCAGGGAAGCAAAGCGCCTATTCAGGCACTGGCCGATAAAGTTGCCGCTATATTTGTACCGGCAATTATTGCATTGGCCTTTGTGGTGTTTTTTATCTGGTGGGGCATCAGCGGAGAATTCGTTCCTGCCATGATCCGACTGGTGGCCGTGCTGGTTATCGCCTGCCCCTGTGCCCTGGGACTGGCAACCCCGACCGCTATTATGGCCGGCACCGGCAAAGCCGCTGAAAAGGGAATTCTGTTTAAAAACAGTGAAGCCCTTGAGACGGCCACCAAACTCGATAGCATCGTACTGGATAAAACCGGCACCATCACTATCGGTAAACCCGCCGTAATGGACGTCATTCCAATCGAGCCGGAGTGTCCTACACCCAAAGGTCTTCTGGAAATAGGCGCCTCGGTTGAAAGAGGTTCGGAACATCCGCTTGGCAAAGCCATTGTCCGGCATGCTGAATCTCAGGAGCTCACTCTTGCTGAACCGCAGAACTTTAAAGCTCACGGCGGACAGGGAGTTGAGGCAAAAGTTAACGGAAATAAAGTGATGGTGGGAAAGCCCGATTGGTTTGAAGAGTTGCAAATTTCCATCCAATCCGTTTCCGAGCGCATCCAGCAGCTGCAATCCCAGGGCAAAACAGTGATGGTGTTGGCGCGAAACGGTCGGCTTTGCGGCCTGATTACTGTATCCGACGAACTCAAGACTGATTCAAAAGAAGCGATTCGAGAAATGCAGGATCAGGGTCTTAAGATGGTTATGCTAACCGGTGACAATCTGGCGACGGCAAGGACCATTGGGGAACAGGTTTATATTAATGATATCATTGCCGAAGTTAAACCGGATGAAAAATCATCCAAAGTCAAAGCTTTACAGGAAAAAGGCGAACGGGTCGGCATGGTGGGTGACGGCATCAACGACGCCCCGGCTCTGGCCCAAGCCGATGTTGGGATGGCCATCGGCACTGGCACCGATGTGGCCATTGAAACTGCCGATGTTATCCTTTCAAGCGGCAGTCTGGGTGGTGTATCCAGAGCAATTCGCTTAAGCCACGCTACCATGCGGACCATCAAGCAAAATCTCTTCTGGGCCTTTGGGTACAATGTCATTTTGATTCCAGTGGCTGCCGGAATCCTATATCCTTTCGAATCCCTGCCAAGCATGTTACGCCAGCTGCACCCGATTCTGGCCGCCCTAGCCATGGCCTTTAGCAGCGTTTCGGTGGTAACCAACAGTCTGCGGCTGTATAAAACCAAAATCAAATAATTGAAACCTCATATTTTGCCTGGGGGCTGCGTTGCGATCCAATTCAAAATATCTGTAAAAACGGTAATAATTATTTTAACCATATTTTTAAGTATCGAACTGCCTTTGGATTTTACACGAATGACATCCGCTAGGTAGCTATCGATGTCAGCCATTTTTTGTTTCGGTATCTACGAGCACGCGCCCCCTTGCTCAATACTTTTTTTATATAAAAATGACGCTAATTACACCAAAGCTGCAACTTTTCAAATGTCCTGATTTTTCTACCTTGGTACAAAAACGGATTCGATTAATGAAATAAATTTTGATATTTCGGTTTCTGTATTCGTCCTTCTGCAAGAAAACGCGAGATATCCGAAATGAATTCTACGATTGAGGAAGCTTTGAAGAATTTAGTGAAGTGCCATTAAAACGTAAGAAAGCTTTTTATTTGTGCTACAAGATGGTCATCTGCCCTTTAAAGATTTGAAAATAATCATCTGGCGCGCAAAAAGAATATTTCTATATCTCGATTTGAGGCCAGATGATATTTTTGGTTATTTTTTTTTGCTCTTTTTCTTAGCTTTTTTCGATTTCTTTTCTTTCTTTTTTTTCTTTTTCGCCATGATGTTCACCTCCTTTCTATTTTTAATCCCCTTTAGGGGCAATTCCCCGCAGCTTGCTGCTATGGAATGAATTTCACCTAAAAAGACATCCCGCGGCAGGCCGCAGGGAGGCTCGTTGTATATTTCAGAGTGCGATCAACCGAACTAATTGCTAGATTTAAGTTAGACTACTATTCATTTTGTGTTAGGGTGTCAACCGAAAAAGCCAATCAGCAAGTATTGATGCATAGATTTAGCGTCTTATTAACAGGTTATCTACAAGGTGTTTTTCATCTTTTGCCTATTATTGGCAGTATATCAATATTTATTGATAGCAATTTTCCGGTATTAGAGATTGAGTACTAGTAATCAAAGGTTGATAACGACACACGTGAGGCTCAACATGGGCCGCGTCTTCGCAGCCCATGTTGTAGCCTCCACGTGATTGTTAGCGCGGTCTTGCCTTCCCTGCAAAGCTTTAATGCTTTTTTAAGTTGAGGAACATATTTTTCCTTATCTTCATCCGGTAGATGAGGTACGTCTTTTAGTTCATTAAGCGCTTGCAAGACTTCAGTTTCGCACTCATCCTGGGTATATGCAGGATTGCAAAAAAGAATAATCGCAGCGATGACCATCAACCATTTCTTCATTTTTTTCCTTTTTTCGTCACTGAATATGACCCAACACCCAAATATGATTTGCGATAAAAGGACCGTAAGACAAACTTTGAGACAGTTTGGTACAAATGTTTAGCGCTCAAACAATCTATACAACTTCTCCGGTCAGAGGGTCGATCATGTAAATTTTTAAACTGTCTTTTAATGCCAAAATAAGTACTTTATCGGCAGACCACACGATCTGAACTTTTAGATCATCCCATGTGTTTGCCGCTGGGACTGTTTGGGATAAATTAATTTCTCCGACAACAGCGCCGCACATATTTATCTTTTTTAATTTTTTACCTCCGGCTTCAAGGCTGTACGATAAGTCTTCTTGGGATTGTATACAATTGGTATCTCTTTTGAGTCGGCCACAACTTCCCAATAACTTGTTTCGGGATAATATGAGTAAAGATGCCCCCGGCTGGTTATGAAGACTCGCTTTCGTCTTGAGTCAAAAGCAATACCTCCCGGCCAACTCAATCTGGGTATTGATTCATCATTAAATAATATTTCTTCGAATTCTCCTGTCTGTGAATCAATTTTGCCGAATTTATGTGTTGTCACGCCATAAAAAGTAGGCCCTGCAGGATCAACGGCAATATGATTCAGAGGATATATGCTCGGCCTTTTAAAAGGTGTTGCGCTGTTTAAATCAGTTCCTTGTGAGCTAAATTTGGCGATGGACTCATTTTTCGGGGGGACAAAATGTATGGCGTAAAATGCGTCAATAGTTACATCGGCGAGCGCTAAGCTATCGCTTACTGTTTCTTCTGATTCCTGATATTCTGCACTTTCTGTGGAAATGGAGTCGCCTTTTTGTTCATCTAAAGTTTCTTCCGTCTCCAAGTATATTTTCCCATCCTTGAGTTCCAGGCTTCTAAATTGTTGGATTTTTTCTCTTACATTTGAAGATAGAAGTGCTGAGGACCCGATTCCTATCAAAGCACCGGCAAAAAAAACAAAAGAAAATCGGGTTGCTTTGCGAAAACCCGATGAAGCCGTAAAAAAGCACCCATAAAAAAATGGGATCAACGCAATCAAGCTTAAACGTAAAGTCGAGATGTATCAATGGAAGGAAAGTAAAAATCGCAAGACAAGGAAAAAATTGGGAGGTGGTAAAGAGACCGTTACCACCTACTCGTATAACAAAAGCTGGTCTTCAAGCCTGATCGATAGCAGTAATTTTAATAAACCAGGAGGGCATCAGAATCCCGGTGCAATGCCGTATCAATCTGCAGAATTTATCGCAGATGAAGTCAGTTTGGGCGAGTTTAAGCTCTCTCGCTCGCTTGTTGGTAAAATCAATAAAACTTCC
>JASFGH010000068.1:0-11633 GCA_050123865.1 Desulfobacterales bacterium
AGCTATCAATCAGGGTGTCCATAGCAATCTGATTTTTAGATGTCGGAAACTGACAGCGGGTTTTAAGCTACGGTTGTGATTGGATCGAAAACTCACGATCGCCCAGGAGCCTTTACATCTGAAGCCGATTAAACAGGTGAATACTGTTTTGGGCACTCATTTTCCTCAAACTGAGGAAAGAAAAGCTAGATCCCTCAGCCGGAGGGCTTGCAGGCCGGCGTCTTAAAGCCACCCGAGCCGGATGCAATGCCCTGGGCTCTGATACAGCCTGCCGATATCAGCTTTTCAACGTCCCCGCAGTGGCATTCGGGGCATTCGGGTTCCGGATCCCTGGAGAACAACATCAGGGCTTCAAAACAATGACAGCAGGCCTTGCATTGATATTCGTAAATCGGCATTTAGGGCTCCTTTAAGCAAAATTTCCTATATAATAGTCGCTGTCCATCAAAAGTCAATAAAGCGAACTCAAAAACGGTTCTATCACTTAGACTTTGACTGGCAACTTGGATTGATCTATTGCGATTTTTTGAATAATCCTTGCGCCTTTGCGACCCACGCCCGCCATCGTGCTTGTCCGGCGAAGCTTACGCGAAGACGGAAGCCGCTCAGGCGAGGCGGCGGGTTTGCGTGAGGATGCTATGATGCTATAAAAAAGATTAAATACAGCTCCCACACGATGACAGTGGCAAAGGCGGCGATAATATAAGAGAAGAGATTCTGGGCATGGGTAATCGATCTTTTGCGCACAACATTTCTTAATAGCAGCAAAATAACAACACCGAAACAGGTTAGAAAATATTTTGCCCCCATGAACACAATAGGGTCGAATCTAAGGAAAAAGGCCATAACCGGGTTCATTTCGGTTGAACCTTTGCCGATCAAATGCAGGGTCAACAGGGCGTCCAGAACACTCAGCAGCAGGATGGCAACAATGGCAGCAAAAAGATGCGAACTGTAACGATCAAAATAGAACGTATGGTGTAAATCTTCCTTACGGCGTACTTTGGTCCGTCTGCCAGAAAATAACAGGTATTTCAATTTCGGAAATTTATGGGTGCGCCGGTCCTGACCGGAACGTTTTTCCGTGTGATCGGATGGTGAATCCATTATGTCCAGGCGCCGCAGTGAATCGCTCATCTTTACCCCCTGGTAGCAGCATCCGCAATTGCGCAATCTTCTTGATAATAAGCTTTTTTTCGATTCAGTGCAAACGAATCATATCAACTATTTTCATGCAAAATCATGCAAAATTCAGGTATGTCTAATATCGGCCAATCCGGCCCCAGACTTTAGCCCGAATTATAGCTGTAAATTCAAATTAATCGGCAGCTTGGGCCGAAACTGGTTTTCATTAAAACCGATGCGATGCTTTGACAGAGGTACGGTTTTATTATAGTATGAGAGCCGTTTGGAATCGCGCCGGGCGTTTAAATCCGGAATAAGGGACAAAAAATGCAAGAAATTCGTTTTCACGGTCGCGGCGGCCAGGGCACGGTGGTGGCCTCGATCCTGCTGGCCAAAGCCTTTTTCAGTGCCGGCTATGATGTGCAAACCTTTCCCTTGTTCGGTGTTGAAAGGCGGGGTGCACCGGTAGAAGCGTATTTAAGGTTGGATAAACAAAAAATCCTGACCCGCAACAACGTGTATACGCCCGATCATGTGGTTGTTCAGGACGCCAAGTTGCTTCAAAACGTGGATGTCACCAAAGGGCTTAAGCCGGGCGGATGGATCCTGTTGAATACCGCGAGCCCGCCGCTGAAAGAAAAGGCTTATAAAGGCTTTCGCCTTGCATGGGTCGATGCAACCCAGATCGCGATCGATTGCGACCTGGGAACCCGAACGCATCCCATTATCAACACCGCTATGATCGGCGCATTTGCCAGAATGATGGACAGGCCGCCCCTGGAAATGATTTCAGAAGCGATTAAAGCCGAAATCGCCACCAAACCCGTTGATAATATCCAGGCGGCCCAAATAGCCTATGAGCAGGTTAATATGATACCAGACAAAGCGCAATTTAACGCTTGATTAGACAGCAGAGCGACGATGACAGATCAAAAGCATCCGGATAACAAAATTCCTTTATTCCTGCCCCACTCTTCGGCTTCAACAGCACTCAACAAGACCGGCTCCTGGCGCTACGTGCATCCGCTGTACGATGAAAAAACCGCTCCGTGCAGCGCCGCCTGCCCCCTAGGGGAGGATATCGCGTGCATTGAGCTGCTGGTATCACAGAACTTGATCGCAGAAGCCTGGCAAACGATTATCATCGAAAATCCCTTTCCCGCAATTTGTGGGCATGTCTGTTTTCACCCGTGCGAAAATGCCTGCAATCGTGCCCACATGGATGCGCAGATTGCCATCCATCATCTGGAACGGTTTATCGGCGACGCTCTGTCGGCCGAACCAAAGCCTATCGCGGTTAAGCCCTTGCCGTCCAACGGTAAAAAAGTGGCCATTGCTGGCGCGGGTCCGGCGGGTCTGGGAGCGGCCTACTTTCTATCCCTGCTGGGCTACGGTTGCGATGTTTTTGAAGCCTCGTCTGCACCCGGCGGTATTCTTCGCTGGGGCATACCGACCTATCGGTTGCCACAGGATGTGTTACAAAGGGAAATCGATCGAATCAAGGACCTGGGCGTCAGCATTCATTGCCGTACAGCGGTGTCCGTTGAAATGCTGGAAAGTTTCAAAACCCAGTACGATGCGCTTTTCACCGCCTGCGGGCAAGGGCGAGCAATTGATCTTAAAATCGAGGGGGCACACAAAGCCGTGGACGGGCTGCAGTTTTTGTATCGTTTGCGCTCAGACGAAAACGTTTCGCTGACGGGCACGGCAGCCATCATCGGCGGCGGAAATACCGCTGTGGATGTCGCGCGTTCTCTGGTGCGATTAGGCCTTGAACCGATAATTGTCTATCGCCGGCGTAGACGGGATATGCCTGCCTTTGATCCTGAGGTGGAGAAGGCTCTGGAAGAACGCGTCAAACTAAAGACGCTTCTGGCACCGGTAAGCATTACAGATGCCAATGACGAACCGCCAACCGCAGATTCATTATTGCGTCTTCGCCTGCAAAAAATGAAGGTCAGCGACACCGAAATTAAAGACCGCACGCGGGTCGTGCCGGACGGAGATCGCTTCGAAACATTGCCGGTTAATCATGTTTTTACCGCCATCGGTGCTGAACCGGGCGAGACCTGGCTGCATTTACCGGCTGATGACTATGCAGCGATCCGTCTGAGCCATTGCAAACTGATGGCATCAGATATGCCCATCATATACGGCGGTGACCTCACCAATCGCGTCAAAAGCGTCGCCGATGCCATTGCGTCCGGCAAACAGGCAGCCATTGCGCTGGATAGTTACTTTAAATCCGGTATCGACGCCATTAAGGACACCGTGACCAACTGCCAGGTGGGCCCCGGGCCCGCGGTCTCCATGGCTATATATCTTGGCCAGGCACGCAAGGAGCGCAATCCGCATATTGTTTCTGCCGATGAGATCAACACCCATTATTTTAAAACCGCTGCGCGGCTTAGCGCACCGATTGCGCCGGCCGAAGATCGGATTCAATCATTTTTGCCGGTTGCGGCAAAGCTTTCGCAAGAGGCGGTATTGACGGAAGCCCGGCGCTGCTTTAACTGTGGCATCTGCAATGCATGCGACTATTGCCGGCTGTATTGCCCCGACATGTCGGTGGTCATCGAAAATGAACAGCGCACGATTAACATGGATTATTGTAAAGGATGCGGTCTGTGTGTGGCGGAATGTCCCCGGAATGCCATGACGTTGAAGGAGGAAGAGGTATGAAACAGGTCACCGAAGGCAGTCAGGCAGTTTCAGAGGCGGTCCGTCTGGCAAAGGTTCAGGTGGTCGCGGCCTACCCGATCACGCCGCAAACCCATATTGTTGAAATGATATCCGAATACTGTGCTAATGGAACCCTGGAAGCCCGTTTTATCTGCGTGGAAAGTGAGCATTCGGCCATGGCTGCCGTCATCGGTGCGGCCAGCAATGGTGTTCGCGTATTCACCGCTACCTCTTCACACGGCCTTGCCTATATGCATGAGCTGTTGCACTGGGCTTCGGCTGCCCGCCTGCCCATCGTCATGGCGGATGTCAACCGTGCGCTGGGGCCCGGATGGAACATCTGGCTGGATCAAACCGACAGCCTCAGCCAGCGCGATACCGGCTGGATCCAGCTGTATTGCGAAGACGGACAGGATGTCCTCGACACGACCCTGCTGGCCTATCGTCTGGCCGAAGCGGTCAACCTGCCGGTAATGGTCGTTTTGGACGCCTTTTTTCTGTCCCACACCTACGAACCGATTGATATCCCCGATCAGAAGCCGGTGGATGCGTTTTTACCGCCATTGTCGCCGCGCTTTCAGCTCGATATTGAAAATCCCGCAGCCTATAATCAGTTTGTCCCCCCACAGGCTTATATGGAAATGCGCTATAATATCCAGACCGCCATGCAACAGGTTCCGCAAATGGTTGAGCGTATTACGGAGGATTTTAACGGCATTTTTGGCCGTCATCTCCGCCTGGCTGAAGCGGTTCATTGTGAAGATGCCGATATCATTTTTGTAACCGCCGGCACGACCGTCAGTACATGCCGCCAGGCGGTTGGACGCCTGCGCGCTGCAGGTGAACGCGCCGGCCTGTTAAAACTACAAATGTTTCGTCCTTTTCCCATCGATTCTTTCAGACAGGTCCTCAACGGCAAACAAAAAGTGGCCGTGGTGGACCGTAACTGCTCATTTGGTGCCAGCGGCATATTTGCCCAGGAAATCCGCGCTGCCATGTACGGGGCAGCATCGCCACCACAAATTTTTGGCTATGTGGCCGGCCTGGGGGGGCGTGATGTCACCCCGGAGACGATTGAGGATATTTACTGGCAGACCAAAAACAACGACAGCCCGCCGGCAGAAAACATGTGGATCGGACTTGATCCGGAAATGGTTGCTTCATGGCACAACCCAGCATAACCGCAGAAGATTATTTTAAGCCGGGCCATCTTGGATGCCCGGGTTGCGGCGCCGCCATCGCCCTGAAGTTTGCATTGAAGGTATTGGGAGAAAAAACCATCATGGTCATCCCGGCCAGCTGCGCCTCAATTATTGTGGGACCTTACCCGCAATCGGCCGTAAAAATTCCCATCCTGCATACGGCCTTTGCCACTGCCGGTGCTGCCGCCAGCGGTGTGCGCGCGGCTCTGGACCTCAAAGGTGACACCGAAACCACCGTCGTCTCATGGGCCGGTGACGGGGGGACATTTGATATCGGTTTCCAGTCGCTGAGCGGCGCAGTGGAGCGCAATGAGGACTGCATTTTTGTCTGTTACGACAACGAGGCCTATATGAATACCGGTGTACAGCGCAGCTCTTCGACCCCATTCGGCGTGCGCACGACCACCACCCCCGGACAGAGCTGGAAAAAAACCCGTAAAAAGAACATCATGGAAGGCATGGCCGCCCACCGGATTCCTTATGCGGCCACCGCCAGTATTGCCTTTCCGGAAGACCTGATGGCTAAATTTGAAAAAGCCAAGGCCAGCAAAGGCGGCGCGCGCTTTATTCATATTTTTGCCTCCTGCGCCACCGGGTGGGGCGCGCCTTCGGATATGTCTGTTAAAATTGCGCGACTGGCTGTGCAGACCAATATATTTCCGCTTTACGAAATCGAAGACGGCATCCGTTATACCCTCAATTATAAGGGAGATCGCCCGGTAAAAGACTATCTACAAACCCAGAATCGCTTTGACCATCTCAGTGAGGCGGATATTTCACAGATTCAAGACATGGTGGCTGAAGACTGGACCCTTTTGCTTCGCAAAACAGGTGACGCGTCATCCTGATCGCTGCGATCCGGAAACAGCCGGGATGGCCTGAGGAATCAAATATGAATATCGAAAGCCATAGATCCCATGAAGGTAAAAATTAAGGGCTCGAGTAAACTGGCCGCCGGGCGCTGGTTAAATTTGTTTGATGTAAACTATACCGCCAGAACCGGGGAAAAAAAATCCTGGCAGGTTGTGACCCGTCAAAAAGAACCCAAATGCGTCAGCGGCGATTACCGGCGGCCGGATGCGGTGGTGATCGTGCCGTTTCACGCCGAAGAAAACAAAATGGTCATTTTGCGTGAGTATCGCGTGCCGTTAAATGACTATGAATATGGGTTCCCCGCCGGATTGGTCGACCCGGGTGAATCCGTCGAGCAGGCCACACGCCGCGAATTGACAGAGGAAACCGGTTTAACCGTCAGGCGATTCATCAAGATCAGCCCGCCGATTTATTCGTCCGCCGGCATGACCGACGAATCCGTGTCCATGGTGTATGTGGACTGTGAAGGCGCGCCATCAAACAGGAAAAACACAGCTTCCGAGCTGATTGAAATTCTGCTCGTCTCACCCGCAGAAGCGCAGGATCTGCTAAAGGATACAACCCTTAAATTTGACGCCAAAGCCTGGCTGGTTATCTCCCGATTTGCCGAGTCCTAACTTTCCACGTGAAGCAATGACCTGAATTTTACATGGATACAACATTTTCAAAGCCCGGCGCCGAAAATCCCATCGCCACCTCAGCTGTGGTGATTATTGCCGTGTATATTGCCGCCCAGCTGCTGTCGGATATCGGTAGCCTTAAAATTGCCCGGATCGCGGGTTTCAGTATTGACGCCGGTACATTCATTTATCCCCTGACGTTTACCATCCGCGACCTGGTCCATAAACGGCTCGGGAAACAGGTTGCGCGTATCGTCATCATTCTGGCAGCCGGCATCAATCTGTTTATGGCAGCGTTTTTTCAATTTGCCGCCTGGCTGCCGCAGGATGCCGCCTGGGGGCTGGGCCGGGAATTTGCAAACATTCTGGGCCCGGTATGGCGAATCGTTATTGCCAGTATAACAGCAGAAGTCATCGCCGAGCTTATCGATACGGAAGTATACCACTTCTGGGTGACACGGATTACACGACGATACCAGTGGGCGCGGGTGCTCACCAGCAATGCGGTTAGCATCCCTGTCGACAGCCTGATTTTTTGCTGGCTGGCATTTGGTTTCACGCTGCCGCATTCGGTGGTCTGGTCCATTTTTTGGGCCAATATCATCGTCAAAGGCCTGGTGACCATCATCAGCCTGCCCGCGATTTATCTGGTAAATGAAAAGGAAAACAATAGCTGAAAACCGCCTTGGAAACCCGCTGGTCAGGTTGAAGGAAGACAGAAGAACAGATACGTATTATATTAAATTAGGATTGGGGTTGAGCCAGTTGGCCCATGTACCCGTTTGCCTGTATGATAAACATCAAACGATACTTCGCTTGACCGGCTCAATAGCAAAATCCCGTTTTCCGGGGACCTTCAGCCGGCCAATGGAAAACCGGGATCGTCAAGGAAGAAGCATATGAAGTACATATGTCCGCAATGCAAAGCCACCGGTGATATTCCTGATGACAGCATGGTTGCACCGACAACCCGGGCAATATGCGCCAACTGCGGAGCAGAACTGAATATCGAGCAGGAGACCGGGCGGGTTGAAGTGCCAGCCAAAGAGCGTCCCGAGCCGGTCGCAAGGGATGCCTCCGGCCGCAAGCCAAAATATGAAATGTCACCGGTTTTGACCAACCAGCCGATGGAAAAAGGCCGCAAAGATTATGTGGCTTTCGGTGTCTTTGCAGCGGTGATATGCACATTGATTGCCATCGGTGTTTACCTTTCCCTGGGCATAAAAAAGGACGCATTCAATCAGCCGCTGATAATGATTACCGAACTGGCCGATGACGTTGTCGAATATGGCAAATCTGTCTGGGGGCAGATTCAAAAAGAGCGCCGGCCCAAAAACAAGCAGGCCCGCCAGGCTCAAAAGCACCTGCGCAAGGGTTATGACTACTACAAAGAGAATCGTCTCAAAGAAGCGCTGGCTAAGTTGAGTATGGCTATTGAGAGCAACCCGCAAAATTTTGAGGCTTATTTCTGGAGGGCCCGCACCTATATTCGAATGGGGCAGTTTGACAGTGCCATAACAGATTTAAATCGGGTGGTGGAAATAAACCCTGACTACGGTCCGGCATATGATAATCTTGGCTGGCTGTTTATGCGCCGCAATAAATTTGATGAAAGCCTTACGCACCTGAACAAATCCATAGACTTAAAACCCGATAACGGCTGGGCTCACTATATGCGCGGCCGGGTGTATTTTAATAAGGGAGACCTTCAAAAAGCCTTTGAAAATGCCAATACCGCCTGTACACTGGGCAACAAAGATGGCTGCCGTGATGCCAAACGCTATCAATCTGAGTTAACTCAAGACAGTTGACGTTTACCACGAAAACACGAAATATAAAAAGCACGAAATATTTTTTTCGTGTTTTCGCTCTTTCGTGCTTTCGTGGTATTCATTCGTATCAACCTTTCCGATACAGATATAGGTATCCATAATCGTATGTCGCAAAATGACTATTATCAGATTTTGAGCGTGGATCAGAAAGCAAGCGCCAAGCAGATCAAAGATGCCTACCGCAAACTTGCATTTCAATACCATCCGGACCGCAACGAAAAAAACCCGGCGGCGACCGAAAAAATGAAAAGCGTCAATGAGGCCTATGCCGTTCTGTCGGACCCGGACAAACGCCGCGAATACGACACCCTGCGGCAGCAATTCGGTTCCACCGCCTACAGTCAGTTCAGACAAACTTACTCTGAACAGGATATTTTCAGCGGCTCCGATATCAACCAGATATTGGAGCAGATGGCCCGGGCGTTCGGACTCAGAGGATTTGATGAAATTTTCAAAGAATTTTACGGGAAGGGGTATCAGCGTTATGAGTTTCGCAAACCCGGTTTTTTTGCCAGCAGCTATCTTTTTAAGACGCCCCGCCAGACCGGTGACATGAATCAAAGCGGCCATCCCCTGCAGCGCGCCGCCGGCAAACTTACCCGCTTTTTGCTGAAGCAATTTAGCGGGATTGAATTTTCGGAAGACGGCGATGACATCCATGATACAGTCTGGTTGGATCCTGAGCTCGCCCGCCAGGGTGGACCGTATGCCTACTATTTACGCAAGAAAAATAAGAGACTGGTGGTAAAAATTCCAGCCGGCACCAGGTCCGATCAGCAAATCCGTCTGGTAGGCATGGGCGAAGACGGCAAAGGCGGCGGACGGACGGGTGATCTCTATTTGAAGGTCCGCATCCGCAAACCGCTGTTGCAGCAGGTTAGGGACTTTCTTACAAAATGGCAGAAATGAGCTCCAACCCATTTACTTCAAAAACTAAATTTTGAAACGCTCAATTTAGGGAAAAAAGATGAGAACACTAATATGCCATGGTGACAGCCTGATAGAAGCCTCCGATTTGGACGGTCCGTCTACCTGGCCGTCCCGGGTGGCCCGTCGCTTGAAAATCAACGTTATCAACAGCGGCATCGGTGGGGACACCACCGGTGGGCTGCTAGGCCGCTTTTACCCTGAAGTGGTTCAACAGGATGCCGATGCGGTCCTGATTATGGGCGGCACGAACGATCTGAAGAATACTTCATGGATGATGGGCTGCATCCCAACCCAACCGGTCACAAGCTCATGGCCGACATCGCAATTGAAATGCTGAGCGGACTCTGAGATTAATTTAATGATGAATTGCGGCGTTTTCTTGATAGAGTCGCTGATGATTCATTCCGCTACTCAGCGTTTAACAAACACTGAATTTTAGGGCAGCCGGAATCGTTTTGGCAGTGCGTTAGTCGTCGGTGCTTCTGATATCTTTAGCAAAACGGATGAGATCGGGGAAAAAGTTTAAAAAATTGGACTCCAGCTCCCGGTAATGAAGCTTTATTTCATCGATTGCACCGGCCAGGCGATCGCCGGTGGTCACTCTTCTTGACAGCCGTTTCAAGGCTTGCTCAACCCCGCTTAAATCCCGATAGGAGCCCAGCCAGTCATCGCGAATCATGAGAGGAATTATAGACTGCAAGCGCTCGGGCAATATCGCCTGGTGGGTTTTCAATATGCCATAGGCGTCTTGAATAAATGCTGTCAGGGCCGTATCCGTAAATGTCGACCAGTGAAGATACAAAAAATGGTCATAACACAGGTCTACGATGATGCCGGCAAAGCGGCGCCACGGCGGACGGTAAAGCCTACGGCTGGCCTGGGTCATCGGGTGAGTATCGGTATAGCTATCTATTTTGCGATGGAGCTCGATTCCCTTTTTGATCTTATCTGGGTATTGGTCCTTTTCGCTGCCTTTGACAAAATCACCCAGGATGCTACCAATCATGGATTCAGTGGAATCTTTGGCCAGGTAAAGGTGCGCCAGATAATTCATGCGCGAAAATTCCTTAACAGTTATTAACCAACTCTATAAATTGACATGCACATATAGCGTGTTAGTATAGGGGTTACACAAAAACTGAATCGGTATCAAACGAATTTTGCGCTGCTTTAACATGTCGTAGCTGGAGGCCAGCTATGCTGCTGAAAATTCTTTGCCTGAGTGGCACCGGATACGACTGCTACAAGCGGAAAGGAACAGATAGATGCAAAGGGCAAATTCAGCATTTCACATAAAGGCGATGCTAATAATCACCGTCGGCTTTCTCTTCCCCGCGCTAAGCGGGGCCCTTGATTTAGAGCTTCCGGGGGGAATTAGTTTCAAATACGGTAAATTGGAACGCAGCAGCGAAATTACCAAGATTTTTGAAACCCATCAAATTTTACCCGATCACCAATACTACTACAGCGGCTGGGGCTCCGTTCCATACGCCATCATCGCCATTGACAGCCAATACAAGCTGCGTAAGGGGCTGTGGAACCAGATTGAGGCGACCGTGCCCATGCTCAGAAACTGGGTTCGGGAGATGGATATCATCTACGGATATCCGCCCTATGGATCTCGCATATTGGACCACAAAGGCCGGCAACTGGGCGTGTGGTACTCAAGCAAACAATGGACCACCATCATCATCGAAGAGGAAAACGAAATTGCGGTCCTGGCACCCGAAGCACCGGGTTTTCGCGGCGGTAAATAGCCCCATGATCGATTCGTCCGATCGTCAGAAAAAGATGAAAACCGCTAACCCCTGGTCATTTAGTTAAAAAACTGTTCACCGCAAACCGCAAGCGTATATTTACGCATCTCCCGCCAGAGATGCAAACATCTCTTTGATATATCTTTCAGATTGTGATAGCCATGATTGAATCCAACCCATAGCGCTGTTGCAATGAAAGCCAGCCGATCAAAAATCGAAAAACGATATCGTTCGTTGCTGCAAAAGGCCGTCAGACGTGGTAATGTCGAACTGGTCTTTACCACCAGCAGTCTGCTGGAATCCCTTGGATCAAAAGAGAAGAATTGGTACCGCTCCCAGGCGGCAATTATTACCTTTGAAGAATGCTGGCCGCTGGGTACCGAACTCATTTTTAACAAAAAATTCCACAGCAAAGTGGCAGCTTTAATCCAAGTGACGCGTGTTGCCAAAGCACGTGATTCAACCGGGCTGGGATATCTAGCTTTTGCCCTTTCACAGGGCGACAAAACAGTGTTCACCGAAACGGACGACGACAAAGCGATCAAGATCGTGGCTTCTGCCATTCAGCGCCCCGATGATTTCTGGCAATGGATCAGCTGGCAGAAAACATCC
>JASFGH010000069.1:0-11505 GCA_050123865.1 Desulfobacterales bacterium
TTTATCGATAATAACGCCGTTTCCTTCGCGCTCGGTCCCCAGAATCCGAGCCGTGGCAGCATCCCCGGGGATGTTGGCTTTGATCTTAACAATCGCATTGAGGATATTGTCCGGTGTTTGCTCCGCCAAGGCCGGTCCACTTGAAACGATTAAAATACCCACTAAAAAAAAATGGCAGAAACGTTTTTTTTTCATGATCCAGCTCCAAGGCTGCACCGGGCGAAGCGGGTGCGCGCTTAGTATGACCTCCTATTTGAGCCCATATCGCTCTGAATTGCAACCGGTATTTTTGTGCAATCGGAACGTCACAGGGACCAGCATCATTAACAGGTCCCTTTGCAAGGCGCTTAAATCATATTCAATATAATTCCCTCACGGGGTTTTGCAAACAAGTACATTAGAAAACGGATAAATTTAAAGCGGATATCGTTCCGGTGTTCATTATTGCGTGTCGTTTGAAAAGACGCTATATTGAATAATAAAAAAGCTTTTAGTCCGCTTTTTGTCTGTTGAAATAAATGGCGCCCGTACGGTGAAATTTAGGGTGAAAGGAAAATCAAAATGGATTTTGAGCGTTATTACATAGATTTGTTTGATATGCTGAATATCTGCTGTAAAAAGATTGCCTCAGGCAAGTATGACAAAGCGGATGCGGAACGCTTGTTTGAACTCTCGAAAAAGGGCAGGTATCCGAGTATCCTGGCAGAATTAGCCGAATCTTTTGGTATGATGCTAGTTAAAGTTGAAGCCCGGGAATTTGAACGCGTGCATATTATCGAAGAACTTGAAACAGCCAAATCCAAACTTGAGAATTACTCCCAGAAATTAGAAAAGGAAATCCAGGAGTGTTGTCCTGAAGAGAATCGCAAAACGTAAGTCACGTTTATTGTGGCAGGCGGTTTCTGTCAAATTTTGGTCAGCTCCGGGGAGTTATGCTTATGTCCCGCCTCAGCGCTCTTTTTTCGATCCTGATAGCCGTATGCGCTTTTTTTACGATCTCGAATGAACGGGTTTGGGCCGGGAAGCTATCCGAACAGCTCATCAACGCTGCGGAACTGGGCGAAATGGATATAGTAAAAAATCTTCTGGACCAGGGTGTCCCGGTGGAAGCCAAGAATCCGGACGGCTGGACGGCATTAATGAAAGCAACCTATGAAGGCCACGAAGAAATTGTACGGGAATTAATCGAAAGAGGAGCCGATGTTAATGTTCAGGAAAATGCGGGTTGGACTTCGTTGATGATGGCAGCCCAATTTGGTTTCCGTGAAATTGCCAGGCTCTTGCTGCAAAACGGTGCGCGCATCGGGACCCAGAACAACACCGGTGCCAGCGCCATCATGTTTGCGGCTTTAAACGGCCATCAAGGCCTAATACAGGATCTGCAGGCCACGCCTGCAGATGTCAACCTCAAAGATCGCAACGGGAAAACCGCCCTGATTTTGGCAGCTGCCGGCGGGTTTCCTGAAATTGTTGAGCAATTAATTGCATCCGGCGCCGATGTAAATGCGAAAGATGAAGTCAACAACACCGCTCTTATTCTGGCCGCCCGGCGGGGCCATGAAAAAGTAGTGCGAACGCTTCTGGCCAACTGTGCCGATGTTCGCGCACTGGATAACCAGGGTAAAACCGCTTCCAAGTGGGCTGTTGAAAAACAGCATACAGCCATTTTTCAGTTGCTGGTTACCGCGCCGCCCTGCAATTGAAAACCCATCTTAAAAAGTATAGGTTGTCCTGTTGAGCCCATTTGAATGCAGTGCTGTCTGATTCTATCTTCAACCGGTAAACGGACTAACGGGTAACGGGCTCAACCTTGTTAAAAAGTATAATGATGTCCTTTGCTTCCCCGCCGATTTGAAAACCGAGCGAGCCCGTCGCCATGCTGTAATAATCCACTGTTTGCCGCCGACCCGCAGGGCGCCGCGACCGCACTCAAACCCGACAATCAGTGCGCCTTTAACGACATTGGGAAGTACCAGCAACCCCAGGCGCGTTTGGCAACTTCCCTGCCGTCTTCAACCTGTTCGTAAAAGCGCTGCAGCGCTTCATTGACGCTGGCGTCGATTTTTTCTGCTTTAGATTTTTCTGCGCCGTGTCCGGTATGGGCTGTAAGGATACTGCAGAAAAAAGCCACTAAAATGACCGAAAACCAATAAAAACCATATCTGCAGTTCGAAGTATAAGCTATCTGTTCCATGACGGTAACTTCCTATTTTTCAACGATCCTGTATTTTCGATTTTTTATTTTTATAAAATACGCTTCACCTTCAAAAACCAGCAGGTCTGAGATTTTGAGCAGTGCCCTTGCGGCAAACTTGATGATTTCTGCACCCAACGTCATATATAGGCTGTCATTTTTTATGAAAAGACATTTGGGTCTTAATCTTGTACGCGCGCGTGTATTGAGGATCAAGGTATTGTCTGGATCGTTGGCTAAATCGACAGCGAATAGGGCGGTGTCTTCGTGATGAAAATAGACCTTTTCCCTGAATTCCCCCCGTTCCTGAAAAAGGTAATAGCCCTGTGCGTCTTTTTTAATGGCGGAATGAAAATAATCGATGATTTTTTGATGTTCAAATTCCCCGTGCGCATTGTGCCAGCGCCCGTTTTTATCCAGCCAGAATACGGCCTTGTCCTTCGGAATGACAATTTCGCTGTGTTTTTTGTTCATGTTAGGTACCAGTGTATTGTGATTTAGATCGCCGATGGCAGTAATCCATATTTGATGCATTCTATCACAGGAGATCTTCTTGACAATTCTTTTTTCAGCTTAATTATCAAAGATAATTAAGATCAGAATTTCTAAATGTGGAATGAACTGAAACGATTGCGGAGTTATTGGCAGCTAAGATTTCTTGTCCGGACAATGCCGAGGCCCTGACATTAAAATCGCCGACAGGCTGAGTGCGGCGGTTTAGGGCGCGTTCAGCTATCCGTGGCCTGAAACAACTATGCGCTATAACCCGCTGCACTGGGGGAATTGCCCCCTCAGCCAAGTGTTAAAGGACAGGCAGTGTTCAGTTGCGAAGATTATATATTAAGTTGTTACAATGTGTTAGATAAGATAAAGCTTTCTTTGCACTCCTGGCTGGGAGGATGGCACCCATATTGCTTCGGGGTTTGACAAGGGCTTTAACCCTGAGGTTTGAATCTAAATATAGCCGGTAATTCTCAGTTTCGGAAACATACCATTTATTAATCACGTTACTTTCTTTAGGGGGAGGACACTATGACAAACAAAAGCAAATTCATCCTAATCGGCATCCTGGTGCTCATCTTATTCTGCGGCGGTGTTATTGCCGGTTATTATATCTGGGGTGTGGCAGACGGCAAAAAGCGTGATTTTCCGGCACTGCTTAATGAGGCGGCCCAATATGTTGCCGGCTTGGAGAAACGTCAAAGTGATCTTGAAACCCAGCTGGCAGCAAAAACACAGCCAGCACCGGCTACCGGCGAATCAGAAACACCGGCTGAAGCGACGACTTCGGAAACACCAACTGAAGAAGCCCCTTTGGAAGCACCGACTGAAGAAGTCCCTTTGGAAGCACCGGCAGAAGAGGCCGCAGATGAGCGCACCAAAAGCCTTGAGTTGCGATTGGCATCGTTGCAGGAGGAAAATGCCGCCCTTCAAACAGCGCTTAGCTCCGATAAATCCGCAACTGAAAAAAATCTGGAATTAACCGATCGAATCCAGGCGCTGATTCAGGCCAAAAACACCGTCGACCAGGAGAATGCGATGCTGCGCAAAGAGTTCGAGCGGGCACGGGAGCTGGCAGGTGAAAATGAGCAGCTGAAGGCCCGGGTCGCATCTTTGACGGAACTCAATTCCCGCCTGGAAAAAGAAAAAGCTGACTTCGAATCCGCCGGCAGCGAAAATAATCGATTGGTGACCGAAAATCGAGAATTAAAAATGCAGGCCCAGGTTTGCGCCAATGAAAAAGTTGAACTCGAGAAGAAAAATGCCGACCTGCAGGCAGTAAACAGCCAGAATCAAGATTTGCTGGCCGAAAATCAGAAACTTAAAACAACTATTGCAGCAAGTGCCGATGAAATCAGTACGCTCAAATTACGGTTGGATGAAATTCGGGCAATGACGAATATGACCGAAACATCGGATGCCCAAAGCTCGGAAGCCGAATCCAAGGACAGTAAACCCTGACGCATTCAGGCCCCGGTCGAACGGAGAAGGACAGGGCGGCACCCGGGAATTGTATCGCCCGATGAATACAAAATGGAAAGGAACACCATATGAAAATATGTCGATATACGTTAGGGCTGGTCATGATCACCCTTGTGGTTGTCAGTGTTCATTACGGCTTTGCTGCCAGTCTGAGCGACATGGCCAAAGAGGCCCAGAAAGCATTGGGTGGATCTGCAGGCGGGCTCAGCAATGATGAAATCACCGCTGGCCTTAAAGAAGCATTGCAGGTTGGAACTGAAAAAGCGGTTGGCCTCGTATCCCAGCCGGATGGATTCTATAAAAACCCGGCGATTAAAATTCCTTTACCGGAATCCGTTCAGAAAGTTGAAAAATTGCTCAGAACAGCCGGATACGGCGAAAAGGTAGATGCGTTTGAGCTGAGCATGAATCGGGCCGCCGAGCGGGCTGCGCCCGAAGCCAAATCCATTTTCTGGGACGCCATCTCCGATATGAACTTTGATGATGCCCAGAAAATCCTGAACGGGCGCGATAATGAGGCGACGCTTTACTTTGAGGATAAAACCTCCACACGGCTTCAGGAGGTTTTTAAGCCGATCGTCAAAGATGTCATGGGCGAGGTGGGGGTTACGCGATCATACCAGGACCTGAATGAAAAGATTACGAGCTTGCCGTTTGGCAAAAGCGCCGGTCTTGATTTAGACCAGTATGTCACCGATGGGGCCTTGCAAGGGCTGTTTAAAATGCTGGCTGAGCAGGAGAGGCAAATCCGCACCCAGCCGGCTGCCCGGGTAACCGATTTGCTCCAGAAAGTTTTCGCCGGTCAATAGTCTCTTGATTAGGTTGGCCGGTTTAGCCTGTTAAGCCCTTTGAGCCTGTAAAATTGAGAAAATATTTGATTTTAATTTCTTTTAACCGGTAAACGGGCGAACGGGAAACAGGCTCAACCGAGTAGAGAAGCTTTTAAAAGTTATAAGGGCGACTGTCTCCTTGTGCCTCATAAAAACCATCCAACTCATCGCCCAGGGATTCTAAGTAGTCCTGGAGCTCCTTTAAACTGTCGAAGCTGAAGGTCCCCACGTGACCGCTGACAGGTTCGGCGTCCTCACCGGTCCCGCGACGGCACATGGCTCTTAAAAACGTGTGGGGATCGTTCTGGTATGTTTCGGCCAATTCTGTGGCGTTGATGGTGCGGCGGGCATGTCCATAGGCATCAAAGTAAACGTAGTATTTCATATCGCCCAATCCTGATCTGCCGGCAAAATTCGTTATCATATTTCATGCATTCTCCCCTGACTTTCAGACCCCGAATTGTCCTTTCCTTGGCTCTGTTTCAACAGACGTCTTTCAATTTGTTCTTTGGCCCATCGCAACTGATTTTTATTTTTTCCCTTTTGATACAGCTCAACCATCGCCACTGCCGCCTTTTTGGCATACCGGTAACCCTCGGCGGTGGCACCCTTAATTGTATGCCAATTGCCCGTTTTGGTAAAATCCATAAAGGCGTTTCGCAACTGGGGGAACAATTCTTTTAGCATGCCATCTAAAAAAGCGGTGTAAAATCCAAGACCGGCAAATTTTCGATTTTCAATCAGATGATTGAGCGTGCCGCTTGGATGGGTGTCCGCTAGCAGGTCTTTGAGTCCTCTGGCAAGCAGCTCTACAGGGGAGTGCGGGAAGGCGGCAATCAGTTCGCGCCAGATGTCGGGGTCGAAGGTGGAATCACTGAGCTCTCCGATTTCATGATATATATAATTATCTTTTTGTGCTGCCAGAATGGCGGGCAGATGCTGTTGCATCGTTTCGGAGTCGGGCTTTTTTAGCCCGCAGTGTTCCAAAGCAAACCGCAATGCCGGGCGGCCCGATTTTTTTATGTAGACCATTTGGTCCCATAGAAACATCCGGGCCGACTCGGTTCGCAACAGGATCTGCTGCTCCTGGGTAAGCGCCGGCAACGTCAACAGGTCACGGGCCAGCTCACGTCCAAGCGTGTAAACGGTGTGGCCCTTATTCTGGCGTTTTTTTTTGATCTCAGCCAGAAAAAATGTTGGCTTCAAGCGATATGCATATCCGGCCCCATAAAAAAGGCCCCGGGGTGTAAGAATTGCATTAATGGCGCTGGTGTCAAAAATATCGTATACTTTACCCTGGAGCGTAATGTTGGTGTGTTTCGCATCCGCCAGTTTTTCCCAGAGCGCTTCTTTTTCACCAATCCAATCCAGGATTTCGGAGGTGTCTTTTTCTTCCCAGGGATTCAGGCGGTGCTCCCATTTATACAGGTCCCGCAGGCGCAACGCCAGGCCACAGGTGGAATACAATCCGGCGTGCTGCGCATCGGAGATGTCACAATTCTGTAAAACCTGGCGCGTTAAAGTTTGTATTTCATTCATCAGCACAATTTTCATCATCTGCCAAGCTTCGCGATGAGATTTTCGAGTGCGTCCTGTGACGCGGCATGGGCGATGGCAGAAACAGCAAAAGAGACGACAGAATTATCGTTTTCATGCTTTCCTCCTATGGCAGTCAAACATCGCGTTTAGTTCACGCATTTTTCAGCACCCTACGCAGGGTCCTCGTGTGTATCGAGTCGTGGAGATCTGCATCCTTTCGGGTTTAAATCTAAGACCGATTGCGCAGATTGACCAGTCCCGGACCCAAAAAAAAACAGATAACCCGTCTTCGCTCTGACGAGCTACGCCGGACCTATCAGTGTTCAAAGGGCAGAAGACGGTTGATTTGCCCAGATTTATTCATACCACGATCGAATCTCATCCGGGTTTTCGCGCCCGGTTTTGAACTGGTTGACAGGGGATTGCGGGTCGGCATATCCCAGCGCGATGGCCAGTATAACTTCCTTGTTTGGCGGGATATCAAGGGCTTCGGCAATATCCTGCGCATAGGCGCTGACCAGCCCGATTGGACAGGTCGCCAGCCCCTTGGCCTGTGCCGCCAGCAGTAAATAGGATACGCTCAGCCCCACGTCCAGATAACGAATTTTTGGAAATATCCGATCGATCGTGACGATAATGGCAATGGGCGCTCCGTAAAAAGAACAGCTGCCTTCTTCGACAAAAGCATCGAATTCCCTTCCCATCTCGGCAATTTTAGGCGCCATGGCTGCTGAAGCCTGGCGACTGCGGTTTTTAAACCGATCCGGCAACGGATTTTCCGTGCCCGGGCCGCATGAGACCTTGCTTTCGGCCTGGGCTTTTTTCAAGCGCCGCACAAGGCGATCCTTTTCCTCTCCATAAACAATGACATATTCCCAGGGCTGCAGATTGATAGCCGACGGTGCCCGGCCGGCATATTTAAAAATCTCTTCAACATCAGCCCGTTTAACCGGCTTTGACAGATATACCCGGGCACTTTGACGATCGCTCATGGCAGTAAACACATCCATAATGGTCACCCATATTGGTTAATGGTTATTGGTCATGGTTAACGGGGTTCTCGACCGGTAACCCATAACAGATAGCAAATAACGAATCCGCAAGCATTCATCTTGACAGCTAACGCGGATGATTATACTTTCCTTAAATTTCAACGGTTGTCAACAAGGAGGCAGCGTGGAAAGAGCGATGCTGTGGTTTAAATGCGCGGCCATGCATGATCCGGTAAGGCCGGTCATCAAGCAGGCCGCTGTTATCGGTTGGAAAGCCAAGCAACGGCAAGTCGATTTAGTGCTTGAACGGTCGTTCAAGGGCGAGGAGTTGCTGCGCCGCATGAAAGGTTGGTTTACGGTTGATGTCCATCAGGCGATCGAAATTATTCAGCAACATGGAAAACTCAAGGTGCTCGATGATGTCGATCTGGTGGTCGAGACCCACGATCCGGACCAGATGGCCGCTGTGTCAGAGAAGCTGGCCGAGGCCTTCGGAGAGGAGGCCTGGTTGGAGCCTATCGCCAAAAAGCTACTGACCTAAATTGAGCGTTTCAAATTTTAAAACCATTGATCATTATCATTCATTATCATGCCGCATAAGTCTGAATCCCCACCGGAACCCCTGCCGGCCGCCACGGTCATTCTGGCCCGTCAGCATCAGGCGGAGTTACAGGTCTATTTGTTGAAGCGGCACGCCGGAAGCGGGTTTATGGCCGGCCATTACGTGTTCCCGGGCGGTATTCTGGATCCGCAAGATTGGCAATACCGTTTCTGGCAGCGTCACGTGGATTTGAGTGGCCAAATTCTTATCAATCGCCTGGGTGGTGGAAGTCTGCCTGCGGAGCAAATTGTGGCTTATGGCGTCGCGGCCATCCGCGAGACGCTGGAGGAGGCCGGCGTATTTTTAGCCAAGCGCGTCAATCAGAACCTTGCGGATATAGAACATGCAGTGCGAGTGCGCGACCACAAGGACCTCCCGCCGGATTGGTTTGCCAACCTGGCAAAGTCGCAAGGCTGGACACTGCTGCTGTCCGCCTTATCGCCCTGGAGCCATTGGATTACCCCCGTGCGCATGAAGCGCCGGTATGACACCCGCTTCTGGCTGGCATGCATGCCCTCCGACCAGCATTGCCGGCCGGATCAGCTTGAAACCACTCATGGGCTTTGGGTCAACCCGAAAGAAGGCCTCAACGGCAATCTCAGCGGTCAGATTCCCTTGAGCCCGCCGACTCTGGTAACCCTGCAACAGTTGTTGGCCTTTGATTCACTCGCGGATTTGAAAGCGGAAACGCTCGAGCGGAAATGGGGAAAGCCTATTTTCCCGCGCATGATTCCCCTGGATCGTGGCGCCATTTTGATCGAACCCTGGGATGCGGCCTATGATCAGGCCTACATCGGCATTGATGTCGCCGGATTGGAAAAAGCCCTCCTGCCGGCCGGAGAACCATTTTCCAGAATATGGTACCATGAGGGCCTATACCGACCCATAAGCGCCTGATGCGCAGCCCGTTTTGCATGCAGTCGTCTTCAGGTGTTGGTTTCGATATAATCGGGACCAAATACAGTTCTTCCGATCTTCAGCCTCAATTCCTTATCCGGCAGTTCACTTTCATCACCGGGCCAGTGAATGCCCTGCCAGATAACCCGGTCAAGGCCGCCGTCTCTTTTGCATCGAAAACAAATCGGCGGTTTTTTACCTTTTTTTTCCGGCTGGCCGGAAACATGCACCAACTCTCCGATTGGATTTCCCTGAGCAGAAACACCGCACAGCAGCGAACAACTGCAATCCAAAAATTTGAAAGCCACCCCGATCGCTTCGGGGAAAGACCCTAAAATGGTCTGACAGGCCTGGTCAAATGCAGTTGAACGAAAATTCGTTTTTTCTTCCATACCAGCTGTTTTCCATTCTCCAGGTTAAGAGGACTTCAGGACATTTTCAATCTAAGCATTAATGCTTCATTTGGAAACAGAGGGCAACCAGAATTTAAAAAAATGCGGTTGAATTTGAGACACGGGTGCCTTCAGGCAAAAATGGGGAGGCGGCAATGTGAACAGGCGATATGTCTGCGGTCCCAGAGCACGGCTTTTGCCAGGTACAGCCAAGAAATCCCATAAGCACAGTCAAGTATCCAGGCCAACGGCTTCCGGCAGTCGTCTGCCACTTAGTGCAATAAAACAATGGATACGGCAATTATGGCAATCGCCAGGCCGATAACATCATATTTATCCATGTGATCTCCTCTTGCTCAACGGGGATTTCCTGCTTTAAAAGTGTGCGATGATGCCGGCAAACTTCTGCAATTTTAATCAGTGCAAAAACCATGCTCAGGAGCCCAGTATTTCTTATTATATAATAAATTCAGAAATTTTTATCATTACTGCAACCATACATTGAACTACATACGTAGAAAAATATACAAGCCGGTGTATACTTTAATGGACACCTTGCAGCATATGCAATTTGTGCCTCTGGTTTCCTTGCACCCGGATGATTGGACGTCGCCTGGGGAATAAAAAAACCGGCCACCTTTTCAGAGGCAGGTTTTTGACTTTTTGCACGGTCTGACCGTCCGCAGCAAAAGATCGCCGGTTTTCCACCATTGGCAATTTTCGCTCTATGCCTGCGCCTTTGGCCCGATCATCCCTTCCGGCGGGAGAAACGTCATATGTGATCGGATCATCTTTGATCAGCCCGATGGTTAGGAATGGCTGTAGATTTTGTACTCGGTTTCTTTACCGAGCAGGGCATCAATTTTTTCCTGTAGCTGTATGCGTTCGGGATTTCTTACCCAGCGGTTCCAATCTTCGGCAGATGCCCAGGTGCTGACCACTACGGTTTCGCCGGGTTTGTCGATACGCTGCAATGTTTCGCCCGAAATATAGCCGTCCTGCTTGGTCGTGGCAATTCTTAAAGCCTTGATGAGCGGCAGCAAAGAAGATTCTTTATTTTTGGGCACGATGCGTCTAATAACAATTTTAACGGTCATAACGGTCTCCTTTGGGTTTGATCAGGCGTAATAACAATGCGGCCCCACTTTTTTTACGTTCGTACCGTCATAGCTGAAGTTGATGGTCTTTGCAATGGCTTTGGCGCGCAGCCGCGCACTACAGTCAAGCTGCAATGATATCGGCTAAACCGCCGGTCATCATCATTTAAACCTGCAGTTCGACGATGTCGCCCTCCTGCAGGACATAATCGCGCTGAACCATCTGACCGTCAAAAACCGCCGGGCCCCACACCTTGGCCGATTTTAATTTCCGCGAGAAATCCTGGTGTATTTTGCCGGCAAAATCGGCCATGGTGCTGCCTTTTTGAAGTACGAACGGAGCCCTAAAATCCGGTTTTTTACCGGGTGACTTCGTGTATACCCGGATGATGTTCAATCGCTCTATGAGTGCGGCTTTAAGCTGATCCAGGTTGCGTCCGGTTTTGACCGAAGCCGACACCATCGGCCAATTGTCAGCCAGCAGTTCCCGGAAAATTTCTAAATTTTCATCGGTTTGTGAATCATCGTTTTTATTGGCCAAAATCAAAAACGGCACCAGACGAATACCACGCTGGTCCCGGTAGCGATCTTTCAGGCGCATGGGCACGATGCGTTGCGCTTCAAGCAATGCAAGCGAATCCTCAATCTGCTGCCAAGGATCGGTTTGTAAATCCACTATCAAAAGCACCAGGTCACAGCGTCGAACGAGGTCCATCATTTCCGGATTGACATATTCCGGACTCAACGGCGGCGTATCAATCAGCTGAATCTGAATATTTTCTACCGGCATCATTCCCGGTGTCGGTTTCCAGGTCGTATGGGGGAAGTCAGCGACTTCAGGCGAGGCGTTGGTTACCCGGGCAACCAGGGCAGATTTGCCGACGTTGGTCGCACCGACGATCACCACCTGTCCGGCGCCTTCTTTATTGATGTGATAGGCTGATTCGTGACGCCCCACGCTTTTTTTGGCCTGAGCGGCC
>JASFGH010000070.1:0-11425 GCA_050123865.1 Desulfobacterales bacterium
AAATCAATATCAGGCATTTTCCTTTTTAACGGGCCTAACCGGCTAAACCGGCAACCGGCATACCTGTTTGTCCTGATCAACTTGCCTTTCTTGATAACTCATTAGAAATGGCGGGTTAATTCTAACTATTAAAGGAGCACAACTATGAATCTGGCCAGATTTCCCCGCCGCTGTTACACCGAAGGGAAAACGCCGATCGAAAAACTGACCCGGCTCTCTGCAGAACTGGGAGGGCCCACGATTTACATGAAAAGAGACGATCTGCTTGGACTGGCCGGTGGGGGCAACAAAACCCGCAAGCTGGAATTTTTGGTGGCCGAGGCCTTACAGCAGGGTGCGGATACATTAATCACCTGCGGGGCGGTGCAATCCAACCATTGCCGTCTGACACTGGCAGCAGCCGTCAAAGAAGGGCTCAAATGCAGGCTTGTTTTAGAAGAACGGGTGCCCGGCAGTTATCGCCCCGAGGCCGGCGGCAATAATTTTTTATGTCGCTTGCTGGGCGTTGAAAAGGTCACGGTTGTTGCCGGCGGCGCCGACATGCTGGCAGCCATGCAGCAGGTTGCAGACGAGGTCGCCGGCGAGGGCCGCAAAGCCTACGTCATTCCCGGCGGCGGCTCCACCCCGCTGGGCGCGACCGGTTATGTGGCCTGTGCACAGGAAATCCAGAGCCAGACGTTTGATCTGGGCATCAACATCGATCATGTGGTCTGCGCCAGCGGCAGTGCCGGCACCCATGCCGGCCTGGTCACCGGATTTTGCGGGAACAACAGCAATATACCGGTCAGCGGAATCAATGTCAGCCGCTCTAAAAATGAGCAGGAACAGCTGGTATACGAACTGGTCAAGGAGACTGCTGTGCAAGTGGGTATCGCAGCAGACATTCCGGCAGCTGCCGTGCGCTGCTACGACGACTATGTCGGCCCGGGCTATTCCCTGCCCACAGCCGAAATGGCCGAAGCCGTCCGCATGCTGGCCGGCCTTGAAGGCATCTTGATGGACCCGGTCTACACCGGCAAGGCCATGGCCGGATGTATTGACCTGGTGCGCAAGGGCGTCTTTAAAAAAGGGCAAAACGTTCTTTTTGTGCATACCGGCGGCTCCCCGGCGCTGTATGTCTATATGGAGCATATATTGGGCGCAGGGCATAAGGCATAAGACTCGGGCAGCTGGAGATTCAGGCAAAAAATAGTGGGAGTGTTCAGGTGTCCCGGCTTCGCTCTGACAAGCTTCTCCGCGGCAAGCAGGTGTCAGGTGTCAGGAAAAAAAAGACTAAGCGCTGAGGGCTGAGAATTAAGGTGGGTGTCTGCTTGAATTTACACCTTTAAAAATTTTGAAATTAGGATTTGGGATTTGTTTCGGATTTAGATATTCGGATTTCGCATTTCTTTAAAATTGTTTCAGTGAAATTTGACTGTTTAACTGGGTTAAATCTGGGGGAAGCAATTGAAAGAAAAGACGATTGGCATACTGGGCGGCATGGGCCCGGAGGCAACCGTGGACTGCTATGCACGGATTATCAAAAACACACCGGCAAAAACCGACCAGCAACACCTGCGGGTGATCATCGACTCGAATCCCAAAGTCCCGGATCGCACCTCGGCCATTACCGGCAAAGGGCCCTCACCGGTGCCCATCCTATTGGACGGTTGCCGCACGCTGCAGGCAGCCGGTGCTGATTTTATCATCATACCCTGCGTTTCGGCCCATTTCTATCTGATTGAAATCCGTCAACAGATCAAGCTACCCATCCTGTCCATCTATGATGCAGTGGCCGATACGATCAGCGGCGATCATCCGAACATCAAAACCGTCGGTCTGATGGGCACCACCGGAACCATCAGCGGCGGCCTGTTTCAAAAACGCCTGGCTACCGCCAACATTCAAACGATCGTACCCGATGACGTGCAACAAACCCGGGTTATGGCGGCCATTTACGATATTAAAAATTCCAGGCCAAGCCGTTCCCGCAAGCAGATAACGTCGGATCTGGTTGCAGTTGCGCAGAGCCTCGTGTCAGACAGCGCGCAGGGCATTGTGGCCGGCTGCACCGAAATTCCGCTGGCCCTGGAGCAGCAACACTTATCGGTCCCCTATTTTGACGCCCTAACGATTCTGGCCCGAGCCGCCATTGCAGAAGCCGGGCTGACACCTGTACCCTGATCCAAGACCTTGACTTACAGAGGTATTCCAGATTATCCTTGCATTAATTTTCATGCAAAATTCAGGTAGGTGGTATTATGACCAGCGCGATCTTAATGGCCGGATATAAAAACAAAATGGAAGTCCGACATTACAGCAAGATCGTGGCTGAACATTATGGCGAAAAGTTCATTGAAACCGGTTATCGGCCACTAAGAGAATTCGAAACCGTCATTGACGGGCAGAAAAAAAGCATGCCCATCATTCAATTTGCGCTGGAAAAGTTATTTACCAGCGATGTGATCGATGAGATCGTCATCGTCGGCCATCAGATGCTACTCGAACAGCGTCTCGGTAATTTTATCAAACAATTTGAAAAACCGTGCCGCTTGATTAATCAGAACACCCGCCTTTCAACGGACATCATTGACCGCTTTAAGATCATCAAGCGTAAGGTCAAATACAATTCAATCGCGGGCAATCTGATCAAAGGCTATGCCGTCACCAAAGCCTGCCGGGAAAAAAAGCATGCCCTATTTGTGGCCTCGGACTCACCGCTGACGACGCGGGAATTTATAGAGCAATTTCTGCATCTGGCCGTAAGACACCGGGACGAGGCGGCCATCATTTTTCCGGCAATTCTGATAGATGCGCAAAAAGACAAAATGGGACGATACCCGCTCAAGCTGCTGAATGACAGCGAGTTTCAACTGCCCGGATTAAAGGACAGCCACAACCGTCAGGGCTTCAGGCTTTCTTCTTTGATGTATGCCAATCCCCATTTGTTTGATATGAATACGGCCAACACCGCCTACAGCCTTCGCAAGGCCCTTAACCCCAATGCGCAGCTAAAGCTGTTCAAAATTACCCGCAACCTGGGTTATCCCAACGTCTACTCTAAATATTTTGCCCGAAAAGATTTAAGCATAACAGAGGTTGAAAACATCACCTCCGCCTTTTTTAAAGGCAGGCTTAAATTGATCCCTATGGCCGACGAAAATTCAACTTATGATTACGACGGTACTGATTTTGAATATCAGATGCTAACCAAAATGCTCCATACCCCCTGAGTGTTTTGCCTTCAATGCTGAATAACGGAACAGGTGATGGACGGCGATGTTATGAGCCTACCCAACCCGGTAGCTGCATTTTTCGATTTCGATGAAACCCTGCTAGAAGTGGAAAGCGGCCGATTGGGAATCCAATGGCTGCGGGACCGGCGCCTGCTGCCGTATGGATACATCCTTAAAATCCTGGTAGCCAATTTTTGGTATCAGCGCCGGCTGTTGTCAGATGAACGCATGGTCAAAATCCTGCTGACCTTTTATAAGAATAAGCGCCTGGCTGCATTTCAAAATGGATCGGCAGATTTCTACCGCGAGTATCTAAAGCCGCACCTGGCACCTGCAATTGTTGCCAGAGTGAAAGCGCATAAAACAAAAGGCCATTTCCTGGTGTTAATCTCCGGCTCGGTCAGATATCTGCTCGAGCCGGTCGTAGAGGATATGGGGTTTGATCATTTGTTGTGCACCGACCTGGAAGTCAACCCCGACGGGCGGCTCACCGGAAAAGCAGCGGGGCCGGTATGCGTCGACAAGAATAAAAGAAAGCTGACAAAAGAGCTGGCACAAAAAATCGGGCTGAATCTTGCAAAATCCTATGCCTACGGCAACCACCACTCCGACCTTGCGCTGCTGGAAAGCGTCGGTTATCCGCATGCGGTCGCTCCCAACAATATTTTAGAAAAAATCGCCCGGCAGCGCTCCTGGCCCATTCTGGACTATCGCTAATCTGAATCCGATCATAGACGGTGCAATTTTTTTTGCGGTGTAAACGCGATTGCACGGGGCGTAATAACCCGTTTTGGTTGGGCTTAGAAGAAATCGCCCATAATGTGTCAACTTTTGTTGCGCAGCCATTGGGCTTCCTGCCACGCGTTCCTTATTCCCCTGCCAACCCAAATTAACGAAGTTGATCCTTTAAAAATTCCAACTGCCTGAAATCAGGCAACTAAATACCGGACGATCCAAATTTTTGAACGCCGGTAACATCCTGCGCCCGGTTGCCAATAGAATGTTGGCATGCCGGTTGCACTATTCTCCGGTAAAACTGCAGGGAGGGCGGCACGATGAAATACTACATGGCAAGCTACAACGGGTCGGTGAGAGATGGGATGAATTATAAAGAACATGGCAATGAAAATGATGTCTTCCAGCTTTTCCCGGAACTGAAAGCCATCATCAAACGCCTGCCCCTGCGAACCATCGATTTCAGAATGGTCAACGGCGATCGGTTCAGAATTTACAACATTCATTTGAACAAGAGCCTGAGCAACCAGTAGACGGGAATACCCCCCGAAAATGGCACAAGGATGGCCCTCATGAAGAAACAACTCTTATCCATACCCGAGGCGGCGGACCTGTTAAGCTGCAGTACCCGCACGGTTCGGCGCTTGATCGAAGAACGAACCATCGAGGCCTGCAAGTTGAGAAGTTCGACCCGGGTGGTTTATGCTTCCCTGCGGGCCTATATCGTGACCATTGTCTCTGATTACCAGGAGCAATACGGTGGCGCCGAGTTCAAATCATCAAATTAAAAAGTGCGCCTGAGCGGAACCGTTGCCTTTTGTTCTTCTGCCAGTAAAAGATATCCATGATCTGGATAGTAGACGCTCGCAGCATCAGGATTGCTTAACTGAAACGATAAAACCGGGGTAGAAAAATGAAAAACACAACTTCAAAAAAATACACCGTCGGAATTGATGTGGGGTCGGTTAGCCTGAACTGCATGGTGATCAGCCCAAACAAAGAAATTGTTTTTAAATCCCCGTATAAGCGCCACTTTGGAAAAATCAATGAAGCGATTTTAGAGCTGGTTGAGGAGCTGGAGGCGACGCTGGGGCAAAACGATATTCAGTCCATTTCCTTTACCGGAAATCACGGCAAGAAGCTGGCTGAAAAACTGGGCGTTTTCTACGAGTTTGAAACCATCAGTCAGGCCCTGGGTGTCCTGCACATCATGCCGCAAGCCCGAAGTCTGATCTGTATGGGTGGACAGGATACGGCCTTGATGCAGATTTTTCACGATGCCGGGGGATGGGAGCTGGAGAATTTCAATGCCAACGGGCCCTGTGCTTCGGGCACCGGATCATTTATCGATCAGCAGGCCGAGCGCCTGGCAACATCTTTATATGAAAAAAACAAACAGACCTCCCAGAGTCATATCGATCATATTTTAGATGACTTCATCCGCCTGGGCCTTAAAAGTGAAAAACCCGCCAACGTGGCCTGCCGCTGCACGGTCTTTACCAAATCCGACATGATCCATCTGCAAAACAAAGGCGAAAAGCTGGAGGATATCATCTACGGTCTGCACGTCGGCAACGCCCGAAATTATATCAGCACGATTGTCGCCAATCGCCAGCTTAAAGGCCCGATTGTCTTTATCGGCGGATTGTCTAAAAATGAGCTCCAAGTCAAAGCATTTAAAACCTACTACCCCGATCTAGTGGTCCCGGGCCACAGCACATCAACCGGAGCGCTGGGCGTGGCACTTAAAGCCCTCGAGTCAAAGCGGTCTGAAACTTTTACGCCCGCAGACCTCAAAAAGTTGAATGCGCACACGGCCATAGCGGTGCCCGCGGCACCCCCCTTGGTCCTGAAAAAAACCGAGGTGCCCGACGAGCGTGAATCCAGCCGCAAAATACTGGCGCTCAGAACGCCGGCCTATCTGGGAATCGATATCGGCTCGACGACCACCAAATACGCACTCATCGACGAAAACCGCCGACTCATCCAGAAAAATTACGTCCACACCCGGGGTAAGCCGGTGGAAGTTACCCAGCGACTGTTGAATCACATCGTCGAGGTACTGGGCGACAGAATCCGGATCAAAGGCGTGGCCACGACCGGTTCGGGGCGTTATGTCGTCGGTGACTTCTTAAATGCCGATTTAATCATCGATGAAATCACGGCCCACGCCAGAGGCGCGGTCGAAATGGACCCGCAGGTCGACACCATTTTCGAAATCGGCGGTCAGGACGCCAAATACATCTCGCTCGTCAATGCCAACCCGCTGGATTTCGATATGAACAAAGTTTGCGCTGCCGGCACCGGCAGTTTCCTGCATGAGCTGGCCAATAAATATGGCATCAATATTGTCGGCGAGTTCCAGGATATCGCCCTTTCGGCCGCGGCCCCGATCAGGCTCACCGATCGTTGCACGGTTTTCATGGAGTCCGACCTGGTCTCCTATTACCAGCAAGGTGCCAGCCGGGAAAACCTGATGGCCGGGCTGTGTTATGCCATTGTCCACAATTATTTGAATCGTGTGGTCGGCAGAAGAAAAATCGGGCAGCGTATCATGTTTTTAGGCGGGCCGTCTTTGAATAAAGGGGTGGCGGCGGCATTTGAAATCGTACTGGAACGCGGCCTGCAGGTACCGTTGCATCGGGAGGTGCTCGGCGCTTATGGCACAGCCATTGCAGTTCAGGAAAAAATGAAGACCGAAAACACCGCGCGGAGCACTTTCAGGGGTATGACGGGCGCCATCAACGACCGCATGAACTTTACCGAAAAAGTATGCCGCGTCGACCCGGACTGCCACAATCAATGCAAGCTTAAAATTTATCAGTTTGACAGCCGGCGCAGTATCTGGGGCGGTGAATGCGGTCGCTACGAATTGGCCCGCAGCCGAAGCAAAAGAAAAGAGGATTTTTTCAAGCGCCGACGCATGCTGTGGGAAACCCACATGGCCGGGGCGTATACGACGCTTGGAGACCAGCCGGTATTCGAAGTCGACGGCCGCCCGACAATCGGGATGCAACGGGCACTTTACGGGCATCATACCGCTGTCCTCTGGGCTCATTTTTTCGAGCGTCTCGGGTTTCGCCTGGTGCTCACCCCGCCAACCAACGCACATATCTCGAAAAAGGGCGTCGAGCGGGCTGTGGACGGCGTCTGCTATCCGGTAAAAGTTTCTTATGGCCATATCGCCCGGCTGGCCGGCAAAACCAAATATCTGTTCATTCCCAGCCTGATCAAAATGCAGACACCTAAGCCTGCTGAAACCGGATTTTACTGCCCCATGGTTCAAAGCAACGGCTATATGGTGCGCATGGCATTCGGTCTGGACCCGGCCGCCATTATCAATCCGGTGGTGCACCTCAACTACAGCCCCGATATGCTGGCCGCAGAGTTATATCGCCAAATCGGGGAGCGCTTGAAATTACCCCGGCGCACGATCAAAGCGGCTTTGCGCTATGCCCTCGGACGCCAGCAACAGTTTGTGGCGGATATGCTGCAGCAGGGAAAACGCATTCTTCACAAACTGGATCCCCGCACGCCGCTGCTGATTGTCACGGGCCGACCGTACAATCTCTATGATGACCGCCTGAATTTAAGGCTCGGTCAAAACCTGGCCCAAATTGGTATGACGGCCCTGCCGATGGATTTTATCGATACCGGATCCGCTAATCTGATCGAATTTCCATCCATGTTCTGGGGGCTGGGGGCGCAGATCCTCAAAACGGCCAAAATCATCGCTGCAAAAGATAATGCTTTTGGATTGCATCTGACGAATTTTGGCTGCGGCGCGGATTCGTTCATCGAGCACTTTTATAAATCCTCTATGGCTGACAAACCCTACCTGATCCTCGAGCTGGATGAGCACAGTGCAGCTGCCGGTATGATGACGCGCATTGAAGCCTATAAGAACGTGATCGAAAACAGCATGGAGAAATTGCGACCCCAAACACAACTCCAGATCATCAATGAGTAGAGGAAAATAAAATGAAACCCAAAAATCAGAAAAGCCCGGGATCGCTGACAAAAAGCGTTGGTCAATTTCGATTGCGCGACAAAACCGTTCTGATTCCCGAGATGAACCGTATCGGGTCGCATTTGATAGCGGCCACTTTCAAAAGCTTCGGTATTAACGCCCGCGTCCTGGCAACTTACCAAGGCCTCGAAATCGGAAAAGCGTATACGTCCGGCAAAGAGTGCTTTCCCTGCCAGATTACCCTGGGTGACATTTTGCTGTATCTTAAAAGCGAGCAGCAGAAACGGGGGGCCGCCTTTGATCCGGAAGACTATCTGTATTTTTTGCCCACCTCCGACGGGCCCTGCCGGTTCGGCATGTATAACAGGTATCAGCGCATGGTATTGGATTCGTTTGCCGGATTGGACCAGGTTAAAATCGTATCGATCACAACCAAGGACGGCTATTCACTTGACGGGATAATCGATCACAACCGGATGCTTGATTTCCGAAAAGCCAGCTATATTGCCATTATCGTTGCCGATATCATCGAGCGGCTTTTGTGGCGAATCCGGCCCTACGAGCGCACAGCGGGCCTTACCGATGCCTTTATCGAGCGCTGCCGGCAAACCCTGCAGGCATCGATTGAAAGGCATGCGGCCGCCGCTGCCTACGGTAAGATCCTGGACAAACTCGAAGCGATGGTCCGTAAAGGTAAAACCCTTATTGATCCGGCTATCCCCGCCAGGCCTTTGGTCGGGATCGTCGGTGAAATCTTTTTAAGAATGCACGTGCAGTCTAACCAGGATTTGATCCGGATTCTTGAAAAGCATGGTGCCGAGGTGGTCAATTCGTCTCTGGCCGAATGGGTCAACTATATCAGCTACGGCCAACTGCGGGAAAATAAAACCGATTTCCGTTTAAATCTAAGGCAATTCAATTTGAAGCGCTTGAAAACAGATTTAGAAAAGATGCTGAATTTCGGAAGCGAGCTTTTTTATCAGGAATTGAGGCAAAAACAGTTTTACCGCCGGATTTCAAAATCCATCGATATCGCACACGACCATAAGGTGCACCATCTAAAGCGCCTGCTCCACGAAGAAGGTATTTTTACCTTTGATATCACCACCGAAACCTGTTTGAGCATCGCTGCCATTTTGCAATTTGCAAAAGAAGGCTACAACGGGGTTGTCAATGTTTACCCCTTTACGTGCATGCCGGGCATGACCACTTCGGCCATTGTCAAGCCCGTCATGAACAAACGCCGGGTTCCTTATCTGGACACGCCTTACGACGGCAGCCTGCAGCCGGGCAGAGAGACGGCCATCCGGACCTTCATGCATCAGGTGCAACAACACTATCAGCGTTACGGGAGAAAAGGATGTATTCAGCAGCGCGCCGCATGAGCCGGCGATATGGCTATCAATATTTTACCCAAAAAGTGTGACTGCACGGGACTTGCCGAGACCGGGTGACCTTCCCTGGAAGCCTTTGAGGATGATAGCATTATCGCAGTAATCAACCCCCTGCTTATTGACCAACCACATAAACCGAGGAGGGCCCCATGAAAAAAAATCTTGCCGTTTTCTGTGTTGCGGTCTGTTTTTTAACTGCCTGGTTTGATCCAAACTCTGTTGCCGCCGGTGGTCACTATCATCAACGGTTATTTTGCAAGGACAAGCTGAAGGTGATGACCCGCAATTTGTATCTTGGAGCCGATATCTTTCAGGTGCTTGCTGCAGCCCAGAATCCGGATCCCGCCCTTGGTGGATTGGATGTTCCCGTTGCTGTGGCAACGCTTTTTGAGACGGTCCAGTATACCAATTTCCCCGAGCGGGCCGAAGCCATTGCCAGAGAAATCTGGGCGACCCGGCCGCATCTGATCGGCCTGCAGGAAGTGTCGATATGGTATACCCAGTCACCGAGTGATTTTTTTAATTTTACGCCGGGTGGCCCCGAGCTCAACCCGGAACGGGCGCCTGCTGAAGACCCTCTCTATGATTATCTGACGATTCTGCTGAATGCCCTGGCGGCAAAAGGATTGCATTATGAGGTTGCCGTATCAGTTGATAACGCCGATGTCGAGCTCCCCATGCTCACCGGATTTGTCAGCATTCCGGGAATTCCGAACCCTGTGCCCACCTTCAATGATCTGCGCCTGGCGGATCGGGATGTCATCCTGGTGCGCGGCGACATTGAGGTCAGCAATCCGATCGCAGCCAACTACCGTAATAATCTGCCGGTGGAAATCGCCGGTGTTGAGCTCGAATTTACGCGCGGCTGGACAGCCATAGATGCTGAAGTCTGCGGTCAGACCTACCGCTTCGTCAACACCCATCTTGAGATCGCCGGTGAGTCGGAAAGCTTTTTCAGGGTGGTTCAGGCAGCGCAGATGCAGGAATTGTTGACGATTTTGTCCTATGAAACCAAACCGGTTGTGCTGGTCGGAGATTTTAACAGCTCACCGGTGGATGCTCCGGGTGAAGGCTGTCTCCCCGATGGCCTGACATGTTTTCCGTATGTACCGCCCTATATGCAGGCCACGATGGGCTTTGACTTTCAGGATGCCTGGGACCTGATATTCTGGCCGCGAGACGGTTACACCAGCAGTTTTGATGAGTTCGTCAGCGACCCGACGGCCGAGCTGTACGAGCGCATCGACCTGATTCTGTTGAAACCGCAGGAAAAAGAGATTAAAACCGTTATCGCCTTAACCACCGGAGATAAGCCCTTCAGCATGACGCCCGGCGGCCTGTGGCCGTCAGATCATGCCGGGGTGGTTGCCCGAATCAAATTCTCACACTAATCGATACGCAGGCAAATATAAAGGCTGAAGTGAAATTCTCATTCACTTCAGCTTTTTTTAACAGACGGCATAATGCAACCACGAGTAAGTGTAAGCCCCTTCGAAGGGGTGCAACCTTTGTTGCCCTGTCAACAATTGTTGCGCATTTCTAACTATTCAATATTATAAAGTTTTACCGGTACATCAACGCGCTGGCCGACCATTTCCGCCACCTTTTTGCTACTGTATTTGCGTGAGTTCGCATCATCGCGTTTTCGGGCAAATGAAGTAGCGATCACAAGCCTGCCCGACACTATCATAACATACCATAATCACAATAGTTTTTAATTTTAGAATTCAATTATAAAAAAACGCCAACCCTCAAAATAAACGGCCGTGTTGGAATGCTCGTTGCAATATGATGGGTTTCAAAAAGCCCTCCGGCAACTTATCCGGCGCCTGTGCCATAAAAATGGATGGCATCGGGTTAAAGGCCCTCGATTAAGCACCTGTAAGGATAATTGATGTAAAGGGGAGCAGCGGCATTTTAATTGACAGACGAGGGGTGGTATAATATCGTTTTTAATGAGGATTCGACAACCAGCCCACACCTTTAACACTGCTGATTCTGCCCGGACGACAAACGACATCTTCATCTGCCGTGCACTTAAAGGCGCCGATTCATTAAAAATGAGATCTGATTCTGGCAACCTTAGAGGCATTTTAATTTTATGGCACGAT
>JASFGH010000071.1:0-11411 GCA_050123865.1 Desulfobacterales bacterium
GATCTTTTGGTGTTACGGGCCTGCTGAATAATGAACGCTTCATATGATTTAATCAGCGCATGATTTTTGCATCAAGGGAGCACATGCTGATGGAGCTAGGCAAATACTGGAAAACCATTGTCGACACCTTGCAAGACGGTTTAATGGTTATGGACCCGGAGGGCAATATTCTGGCTATGAATCCGGCGGCCGAGAGGCTGACCGGTTACTCGGCCGATGAGCTGGTCGGTCAAAACTGCCGTATTCTAAATTGCACCGGCTGCGAACTGTTTGGACGGGGTGCGGGTGAAAATTGGTGCGGTCTGTACGTTAAAGGAACCGTCACGGCCAAGAAATGTTTAATATCTAAAAAAGACCGGCGCGCTTTGCATGTCGTCAAGAATGCGACCGTGCTTAAAGATCCTCAGGGGCAGATGATCGGCGCAGTGGAAACCTTCACCGATATCTCTCAAATTGTGCGCCAGCAGCAAGAAATCATGACCCTGCGTAAAAGCTGTCGCCTCGAAGAGGAGCACCACGGGCTACTGGGAGAGTCACCGCCGATGCTGCGGCTTTTTGAGCTTATCGAAAATGTGGCCCAAACAGATGCCCCGGTACTCATCCATGGCCAGAGCGGCACCGGTAAAGAGCTGGTTGCCCGTGCCATTCATGAAGACAGCCCCCGCAAAGACCGGCCGTTTATAAAGGTAAACTGCGCTGCCCTGAATGAAAATCTGCTGGAAAGTGAGCTTTTCGGTCATGAAAAAGGCTCTTATACCGGCGCCGACCGCACGCGCATCGGCCGGTTTGAGGCCGCCCACGAAGGCACCATCTTTTTAGATGAAATCGGCGACATTCCGTTGGGTATCCAGGTGAAACTGCTGCGGGTTCTGGAAGAAAAAGAAATTGAGCGGGTCGGTGATCATCGACCGATTCCGGTGGATGTAAGGATAATCTCTGCCACCAACAAAGACCTTGAGAACCTGATCGCCCAGGGATTATTCCGCGAAGACCTGTTTTTCCGCATAAACGTGTTTCCCCTCAAATGCCCGGCCCTTTCCGAGCGGATCGATGACATCCATCTGATCGTGCAAAATTTTATTAAACAAAATGCGGCCAAATCCAGCAAAACGATCGTTGGCTTGACACCTGAAGCCATGGAGGTCCTTACAAATTATTCCTGGCCGGGTAATGTTCGCGAATTGCGCAACGCTATCGAATATGCCTTTGTTTTATGTTCGGGGCAATGGATTGGCGTGGAGCACCTGCCACCTAAAATTACGGCCGGCAGTAAAAGAGCCCCAACGAGGCCGCATCAGAGCTCGGCATCATGGGAGGAGGAACGCAATTTACTGGTTGATACGTTGCGCGAGGTCGGCGGCAATCAATCCGAAGCCGCACGCATTTTAGGCGTCAGCCGCGTAACCATCTGGAAGCGCATAAAAAAATACGGGATCGATCTTGATTTGACAAAAATGGAGGCAACTTAGATACAGGCGGGGGCCTTTGAAAAAATACAGGCAACAGCAAAACAAAATCGGCAGCCCGATTATGGGGCTGCCGATTTTTTGAGGTGTCAATAGTTGCTGTCTTAGCGACGGTGGCCGCGTCTGCCGCCCCCTTCCGGACGGTTGGCATGCTGTCTGTATTGCCACCGATCCCTCTTAAATTCGCGGACATCCTCTTTGCGGTCCCGGCGATCTTCCCGGCTGTCCCAGCGGTCCTCGCGGCGATCGTATTTATCTTCGCGGCGGTCCCAGCGATCTTCGGCGCGATCAAACCGCTGACGCGCATGCCGTCTTTCATTGCGATCCAGTTTGCCATCATAATTGCGATCAAAGCGTTTGAGATAGTGTTTTCTAAAAGCCGCTTTTTCATCCGCATCGATGGTGCCGTCACCATTGGTGTCGATGCGTTGCCGTAAAGACACACCCGGTTGTATATCGGCGCTTTCATCTTCGGCCAGAATCGGATTGGGATTTAATGCAAAAGCCAGACAAAATGTCACCCCGGTGAATGCCGCTAACAGTTTTTTTCTCATTGCCATTGCCTCCGTTTGTATATTTTCTTGCAATTTTTTCATATGGCGGGCCTTGTCTTTATTTGGGTTAAACACGGTGTCCTTGAAAAAGTTTCGCCTGTTTCGCATTTTTTTTGATAATTCGATTAAGCCTTTTTAATCATTGATAAACGGACTATAAAAATCCAGGCTGGCGGTTCTATTTTTGACAAAGCGGATAAAATAGTGAATGATATTTTGCGGGTACGATAACCATAAGAAGAGGGAGAAATGCCGATGGCAGATATGCTGATCAAATTGTATGAACTTGAGTCCCCGGGGTCATTTACAGTGGATCTAAAAGCACTTGGCATCGAGCTTCGCAAACCGATTGGCCCTGAAAAACACGCGATCATCGCTTGGGTTTTCGATCAATTCGGTGACGCCTGGGCCAGCGAAGTCGATGTGGCCCTGTCCAATCAGCCTGGGACCTGCTTTATCGCCGCCAAAGGCACCAAAATCATCGGTTTTGCCTGCTACGATGCAACGGCATTGGGTTTTTTCGGACCCGTCGGGGTGGCCAAATCACATCGCAAGAAGGGGACCGGCAGGGCCTTGCTGACGGCCTGTTTGCTAGATATGAAAAACAAAGGGTATGGCTATGCGGTCGTCGGGGGCGTGCAGGACACAAGATTTTATAAAAACACCGTTGGCGCACTCGAAATTCCCGATTCCGACCCCGGCCTTTACAATACGCAGGTTAAACAACCCCAATCAAAACACAAGAAATAACCCCTCAAGAATCCCAATTTTCTACCGATATTAATCACAGCCGCTCAATGCGTCAGATGCAAGGCGGCCGATTTCCCATAGCGAAGCACCAAAATACAAATTAAGGAGTGAGCAATGAAAGCAAATACGTTAGACTTCTTTGAGCGCATCAGAATCGGAAAGTTTAGCTTCCTTCTTTTAATGACAGCCATGTTGATGATGCTATGGGCATGCGCCCATACTGAAAAAGTGCTGGTACCACCTAAAGTCGATTTGAAAACCTATCCTTCGATCGGGGTGGTTGAATTTTCGACCAATGCCGAAGATACGCTCAAGCCCTATGTTACCCAGAATTTTATTGAAAACATTCAGTCAGCGCAGCCGGGCACACGCATCCTGGAACTGGGGGATGCGGATCACCTGTTGCGTTCTCTGGGGCATAGCCAGCTTAATCCGGAAACCATTCAGTCGATCGGCCAAAAGTATAAGGTGGATGCCATCATACTAGGGCACCTGCAGGTTTCGACCCTAAAGCCGAAAATCAATGTATATACTGCCGCAAAGTCCGTGAGTGCTAAAGCCTATGTCGAAGCCGCTCTTAAAACCCGAATCCTGGAAACGGACAGCGGGGCTACCTGCTGGACCCGGTCCACTTCCGGCAAAACCCAGGTGGCCCGGATCAATCTGATGGAAGGCGGACCGTTTAACATCGGTGTGAGCGATCCGAAAGAAAAATATGGCCAAATGGTTCCCAAACTGGTCTATGCCAACACCATGGATTTTCGATCGCGATATGAATATCGCACCGTAGAATAGACATCAATTTCGGTTAGCGGCCATTAAAAAGGTGAATCCGTTTGAAGCGGATTCCCATTTTATTTTATTCCGTTACAAGCACTCGAATGTCCAGCATAGCCTGGATCAGTTCGAGCTAAAACAAAAATTCGGCAACCATTCCCAAATTTTTATCAGTTAATTTTTAATCTGAGTTCAGATGCGTCATATGTGGTTAGATTTTTGCTTCTTCTACTGTCTGTTTTTGTCTGTGTGGGTCTGTGGCTAATTTAAATCCGCAATCCGCATTCATGAAGACCTGCCCCGCTTCAGCTGTTTTTCAATCATCGCCAGGCGTTTTTTCAGCTCGATGAGTTCTTTGGTTGAATGCTGTTCGCGTTGCTGCCGGTCAATGGCTTCGCAAAATGCCCGCAGGTCGGTATTAATGGCACCGATCAACAGCGGATCTTCAGAGCCATATATTTTGGCCAGCATTTCGACAGCTGCTCCGAAACCGGCCGTGTCTGCATCTTTTTTTTGCAGATCATCCGCCGACTGCGGTTTCCAGCTGACCTGGAGCCGATAGGGTGAGTCCTGACTGGACAGCTCGCCCGTGTCTGGTGTCTTTCCCATAGAGTAAAGCACCCGTTTTTGGGGTCCCTGCCCGAAACGCAGCCAATCCATTGAGCATCCGCTCAGCTCTGCCACTTTATAGATCCAACCCGGGGGAACGTCGTCCCTTTTGCGGGCCGCACCGATATTTTGCCGGGTGATGCCTAAATATTTTGCCAGTTGTCCGTCTGACTTGACATTCAGCGCTGCTTTCAGCCTTGCGATGACTTCCTCAGTCTCACTCAAAGATAAATTTAGTCTTTTGTTATTATTATATTTATTTTCTTCTACCATGTTTAACCCCCAGATCATCAACGGCAGGCATCGTCATGATGGCAATAATTTTTTGCCTTTTTTGCAAATTTTTATTGACAATTAAAATTTGACGGTTTATAGATCATATTAAAAACAAGATGACATGAAACCAGCTATACGATCAAGACAAATAATTATTCAGGGGCGGCACTTCAATCCAGACACTTTTAGACAAAAAGTGGCGAAGCAAATTTTAAATAACATCTATCCAGCAAAAAAGCAAGATTTAATTGACACTATGAATAATATTGCGCCTGATTTTTCAAAAACGTCATGCCGCCTTGCATGGGCATGGTTAAATCCCAAAGCGAAAGGAGGAAAAAATGCAAAATTCTAAACGAATTGTCGCCGCAGCGGTGGTTGTTTTAACAAGTCTGGTCATTGTGTCCGCAGTTGTTGCCGACGAGGTTGTGAAGATTAACATTAATACAGCCACGGCTGAGCAACTGACCGAATTAAAGGGCATCGGAGCAAGTCATGCTGCCGGTATCATCGCTTATCGCCAAAAGAACGGGCCGTTTCAAAAGCCGGAAGATTTAATGAACGTCCCGCGCATCGGCCAGAAAACATTCGAAAAAAATAAGGCCTTGATTACAGTTCAGAACCCTAAAAAGCGCCGGACCAAAAGTAACTGATCCTTCACAGATAGTATCAGCCGCCTGCACGCCGGGCGGCTGATGACCGCTCATTACCGGCACACGAACAACTTGTTGAAAGGAAGGGGGAGACATGTCAGATAAAATTAACAGTTTCAAGGATTTGAGGGTTTTTCAAAATGCCATGAACGCGGCCATGGATATTTTTAAATTGACCGCTAAATTTCCACCTGAGGAGCAATTTGCGTTGACCGATCAATTGCGGCTCGCCGCACGCTCAGTTTGCTCCCACATCAGCAGGGCCTGGCGCAAAAGGCGCTTTAAGACCCCCTTTATTGCCAAATTGAACGATTCCGAAGGCCAGGCCTGCGAGACCCAGGTATGGATTGAATTTGCCAGGCAATGTAAATATCTTGATGAGGATACCTGCGAGCAACTCAACGCTGCTTATGAACAAATAATGGGACAGCTGGGTAAAATGATCAGTCAGGCCGATAAGTGGCTCATCAAAAATAAACCGAAACAACCCGCAGATTCGCCGCCCGCTTGACGTTTTAGCGCTATCACGACATAATTGATATAGCCCTAACGATTCCGGTGCGGCCACCCCGGGGTGGCCGCACCGGACGGGAATGGAGGTTAAAACCCATCAACCGGCTATCCGGAAAAGGTAAATCCCGGTAGGACTCACGGCGATGTTGTCGAAACCTACGACCCGGAGGGTCTCTTCATGGGATTGGCAATTTACACGGGAGATGGAATGTACGTCACCCTGCCCTATTCGAGCTATACGGGGAAATGGTGATTTTCCCTTTAACCTGTTTTGGTTCGCATTAATTTTCAAGGTCCTATTGTAATATTGCGCCATTTGCCATATGGTTGCCCCCAAAATAAATCTTATGGACAGGCAGGGTAGCACTTCGGGCTAAAAAGCGTGCGCACATCAGATCGACACAGCTAAGGTAAGGATAACCGATTATGGGCAAATTAATTTATCTGGATAATGGCGCCACTTCTTATCCCAAACCGGAAGCGGTTTATACCTTTATGGATTCGTTTTTCCGGGACTTTGGGGTCAACCCCGGGCGCTCCGGATATGACATGTGCATGGAAACCGGCGTCCTGGTTGACGAGACCCGCAAGATGCTGGCCGATTTTTTTGGAGGGAAGGACTCCAACCGGCTGTGCTTTGGCTATAACTCCACCGATGCCCTGAATTTAATTATCTTCGGGCTGCTAAATCCGGGCGATCACGCGGTTTCAACAACAGTCGAACACAATTCCGTGCTGCGGCCGCTTTATCACCAGAGCAAATTAAACGGGGTCGAGGTAGACTATGTTCCGTTTGACGCCAGAGGCTTTGTCGACCCGGACGATATCAAACAAAAAATCAAATCCAACACCCGTCTGGTCATCATCAACCATGCTTGCAATGTCATCGGCACGGTCCAACCGGTGGGGGCCATCGGCCGCATCTGCCGCGAACACGGTGTTGCCTTTGCCATTGATGCCTCACAATCGGCCGGCAAAGTGCCGATTGACATTGACAAAGACCACATCGATATCGTGGCGTTTACCGGTCATAAATCACTGCTGGGGCCTACCGGCATCGGCGGCCTTTACGTCCGGGAAGGGATTGACATCCGCCATACCCGGGCCGGCGGAACGGGTGTCCGTTCCGTCGACCGCATGCACCTGAACGATTATCCGTACCGCCTTGAATACGGCACCGGTAATGTAATGGGCATTGCCGGATTGCACGCCGGTTTAAAGTGGATCGCCCAGGAAGGAATCGACACCATTCATGCCCATGAAATGAAGCTGGCGCGCATGGTGCGGGACGGGCTAATGGCGCTCGAGGGGGTGACGCTTCATTGCCAGGAAGACCTGACCGATCACATCAGCGTTCTCAGTTTTAACATCGACGGCGTGGAGGCGCTCGATACGGGCACTTTGCTGGATGGCGAGTACGATATCGCCTGCCGCACCGGGCTTCATTGCGCCCCCCTGGTGCACGAGCAGCTGGGCACCGATAAAATCGGCGGCTCGGTACGCATTGGCATTGGCCCCTTTAATACCGAAGACCACATGCAGGCCATGATCGAAGCCGTCAGCGAAATCGCTGATTTCAAAAAAAAGAGATAACGAAAACAGGGCGCACTAAAATATTCATCTTGCAGAGCCCCAAGATAAAGTTTCGGGTACCCGTATTTTTTGCTCCTGGCTTCTCGCTTCTTGCTACTGGCAGGAGTCGGGAATTCTTTTGCCAGCGGCCAGAAGCCAGCAACAAGAAGCAGTTGCCGGTGGCCTGACACCTCAAACCGCTATTATCCCCTTCTTGACCCTTGCATTCAAACCGCCTATTTTATACACAGTAAACCCTTTGAAGGGGAAATGATGCCGATTTCTAAAATAGATTTTTTCCAGCCCGCAATATGGCGGGAAGGGGCGCTGTTAACAGAGATTGAGCGCAACCTGGCGGTAGCCGATGATCCGTATGCCTCCGGTCGCTGGCAGTCAGCCGCTGCGCCCGAGGTTTACGAAGCGCATATGCAAACGCTGGGGGGCAAACCGGTCGACAGTTTCGATCCGGCCGGCTATCTGGCCGATTTGGGAATAAAGACCTCGATGGCGGCCGGCCGGACCAATGCCGATCTGCTGCGCGCTTTTCACCTCATTAAAGATTACCGCCCGGACCCACGCTATTTTCCGTTTTCAAAAAAAACGGGCGCCTTGATCCAGAAGTTCTTTCTGTCAGCCAGCAAAATAGCACCCCATGCCGTCACAACCATCGATCGCATCCTCGATCCTGTGGCCGTCAGATGGACTGAAAAAAGCCATAAAACGGATCGATACCGCGCAGCCCCTTACGGCCGCTTCGAGGACATCGCCAAGGCAGGGCCATCCGAGTTGCCCAAGGAAGCACGCTATCTAGGAATTTTGCGTAAACAGGTGCGCCAGTTCGCATGGGACCGGGGACCGCATGCGGGCAGCATCGATCCGGGGCGGCGCGTCGGTGAAGACTTTGGCAGTTACGATATTGCCCTTGGCTTCGGTTTCAGCAATCAGCAGGCCCGCCGAATCGCCACCCAATGCTATGGTATCGATATTAGCCAGACCCACTACCGCGATCCGCTCGATCCCGCCCGACCCCGCATTACCGGCACGGTCGGTAAAATCGGCGACATCCAGCGGCATTACAACCGCAGCCCGGCCGGTGCGGAAGACACCCGCATCAGCGCCGCCCGAATTCACCTTGCGCGCGCCCACAAACTGGCCGACGAGGGTTTTTATGATGCCGCCGAAGAAGAATTTGCCATCGGCCTGCACAGTCTGCAGGATATATTTTCACACGCCCAATTAACCCCATCCACCCACACCTGCCTGGGCGAGTTCCCCGATCTGGTCAAATATCATCCCCAGGCCATGTTTGAAACCGCCCTGGCCACAGAAGGTTATTTTAAAAAATTTATTGCCGGCTTAAACATGGATCCCCTCAAGCCGCTGGCCGGCTCCCCAACCCCGAACGCATTTTCCGATGAGATGGTCGGCGGAACTGCCGATCCGATGTGGGTGGCGCGCGTATCCCAAAAATTGGACGCTTTTCCCGATGGGTTGGTTGATTTTCTGGCGCGCAACAACATCCGGTTTTTCGTGGGTGCTGCGGAAACCGTGCCCACCGAACTGGGCTTCGGGATGGATCTGGACGGCAACGGCCTTATCACGCCGGGCCGCTGGGTGGATGTCAGCCGGGACGCTCAGCGGCACTGGTTCGAGGTCGAAGATCAAATCGAAGACGGCCGGTCCTGGAACCGGCAGCCAGCAGCGTATAATCATCATAACCGGCTCATTTTCATCTCGGCGTCTGTGCTGGACGATCCTGAGTTCGAGATCATCTTGAAGCATGAAATCGATCACGCCATCGATTGCTGTTTACAGGATGATCCGCAATTGTGCGAAAAATGGGAAACATATACCGACAGGCTCTACAACACGGCGCGGCGCAAAGGGACCATCGCCTTTGATGAGATGGATCGGCATGAGTACTTTGCCCAATCTTAAAACTTTTTGCTTGTTTTAGGCTCAGACTGTTGTGAAGCATGCAAATGCGAGGACGGTTCTGTGGCTACTTTATAACCCACAGCTCGAAACACGCAACTCGCAACCCGCAGCTTGCAACATGCCTTCTGATTTCTGCCCTCTGTCATCTGACCTCTGAAGACCTACGCGGTACTCCCATCCACCAGCGGTATGATCCGCAGGGTTACCCTTCGATTCACGGCGTTGTTCGAAGACACCGGCTGGGATTCACCGAAACCGACGGAGCGGATTCGCTTGGGGTCGATGCCACGCTGAATCAGCACATTTTTTACAGCCGCAGCCCTGCGCTCGGACAATTGCTGATTATAAAGTTCGGTGCCGACCGCGTCGGTGTGGCCTTCAACCTGAATGGCGGTGTGATTGTATTTCTGCAGAACGGGCGTTACGCGATCAATTTCGGCAAATCCACCGGATTTGACAGCTGCCGAATCAAAATCAAAGAAAACATCGCCTTTGAAAGTGGCCAGAAGAATATCGGTATTTTCGCGGTCCCGCTCGATGCTGGCACGGTTATAAGCTCTTGATTCAGCAAGGGCTGCGTTAAGTTCAGCTTCCTGCCGGTCCATGTAGGAAGCCACCTGATATCCGGCCAATCCGCCCAGTCCGGCACCGATTAATCCGCCAATCCATGCCCCGGTATTACCGGCGTAGGCACCCCCAATCACGGCCCCTACCCCGGCACCGCCGGCCGCACCAACAGCGGTTCCAGTTTGCTGTCTTTGCGACATTCCCGTACATGCAATCAATGAAAATACCAGTAGTAGCGCTATGAGTTTCTTTTTCATCTTTCCTCTCCTTTCCCCGATCAATAAATCGATCCGGAAATTTAAGGCCTATGACGCAACTGATTTTCGAAAGGTTTACAAATGCAGAAATAATGCGGAGCGCATGTGACATTTTTCGTACAGCATGTTGATAAAATCTATTATTGAAACACTGGAGGGTGCTCTGGACAAACGTATAACCAACTTGATTTATTATACTTTATAAAAGCATGCGTTGATGGTGTGATTATTGCAGAAGTAGAAAAGGTTATTAAAGCTCGAACCTATATAACTATTAATCTATACATCTACATGGGGGCAAATCACACCGGTGAAACGGGTCCTGGGTATATGCGCATGTTGCTTGTTGTTGCTTGGCGGATATGTCTATGCCGAGTTTGAATCCGAAGTGATTGATCTGGTCAATATTGAAAGGGATGCCGAGGGGCTCCCGCCGCTCAGCACCGATGCCAGCCTGGCGTCTGCCGCCCGGGCCCATTCCGAGGACATGGGGTTGCAGAACTATTTTAGCCACACAGGCCTTGACGGGCGAACCCCGTGTGATCGAATGACGGATGCCGGCTACGGCTGGAATTACTGCGGTGAAAACATCGCCGCCGGCCAACCAACCCCGGAAGATGTGATCGACACCTGGATGGCCAGCCCCGGACACCGGGCCAATATATTGAACCCCAATTTTTGCGACATCGGTGTCGGATATGCCTATCTGGCCAGCAGCACCTATGGTCATTACTGGACCCAGAATTTTGGTCGTCGCAGCGGCCTCAGCTCCTGTCCGGAGATTGCCAGCTACATGATCACCGCCACCGCCGGAGTGGGCGGCAGCATCGCGCCGCAAGGAAACGTCCAGGTCGATCAGGGCAGCGATATCACCTTCACCATTACACCTGACGCAGGCTACAGCGTGGCTGAAGTTATAGCGGATGGAGCGGCAAGTGCAATAACCACCACTTATACGTTTTCAAATGTCAGCAGCAACCACACCCTTGCAGTCAACTTCGCCCTCAATCAGCTGCCACCCGAAGCCAATGCCGGACCCGATCAGGACGTTATCGAAGGTGCAACCGTTGCGCTGGATGGTTCACCATCATCGGACCCCAACGACGCCATCGTAACCTACGAATGGACCCGGATTAGCGGGCCACCAATAGCATTATCGGACCCGGCTGCCGTTAGGCCCACTTTTGTGGCGGCCCCGATCACAGAAGATGTCGCGCTTGTTTTTCAGTTGACCGTAATTGATTCGGGCGGAGATTCGGATTCGGATACGGTTACGATTAACATCACCGATAACGGCATCCAGACGGTGCCTGCTGATGCCATCACTTTTGAGACCACAACGAATTCAGTCCTGGGATTGCAGCCGGGCGGCAACGCGGACCTGGTCAGTTTACAGCCGGTTGACCCTGATGGTAATAATATTACGAATCGAAATGGGATGCCGCAGAATATGATTTACGGTTTGATGGATATTAAGGT
>JASFGH010000072.1:0-11397 GCA_050123865.1 Desulfobacterales bacterium
TGTCCTTCTGATGTTTTTCCTTGAGCTCAATTGCCCGCTTAAAAAAGGCCTCAAACTCTTCTTTGGCCAGGTCAGCCAGTGTCAATAGATGCGTCGTCATACAGATCCCCCCGCGTTTTCCTGTCGTTCGTTAAATGGTGCGTGCGCCTGCTGGATTGGACAAATCAAAGGATACGGTTTTGTTGGCATTCATATTTCAGTAAAAATTTTGTCGAGACACGCAATTAAGCGATCAATTTCTTCCCGAGTAATGATCAAAGGCGGAATAAATCTTAAAATACGATCCTGAATGCAATTGATCAAAAATCCAGCCTGCAAACATTGCTTGACGATCGGCGCACCGTCAATTTTAAGTTTCATGCCCAGCAAAAGCCCCCTGCCGCGCACGTCTTCAATCATGGCATGCCGCTCTTTTAAGGCCAGCAGTTGCTCTTTGAAATATGCTCCGGCAGCCCCGCCCTTTTCGACAACCCCGTCGTCCATCAAAATTTTACAGACTTCCATGGCTGCAGCCGTTACAATGGGGTTTCCGCCGAAAGTTGAGGCATGGGCGCCGGGTCCAAAAGAGGCGGCAACGGATTCACGGGCCAGCATGGCTCCAATGGGCAAACCATTGGCCAATGCCTTGGCCAGGGTCATGATATCCGGTTCAATGCCGAAATGTTGATAGGCAAATAGTTTTCCGGTCCTTCCCATTCCGGTCTGAATTTCATCGAATATGAGCAGCGTGCCGGTATCATCACAAACCTGCCTGACCGTTTGCAAATAATGCTTATCCGGGCAGCGGACACCGCCTTCACCCTGAATCGGTTCGAGCATAACCGCACAGGTTGCCGAGCTGATGCGGGCGCACATCGTCTCGATGTCATTGAAGGGTACAAAATCAAATCCCTGTAAGACAGGATTAAAACCTTTTTTTATTTTTTCCTGGCCCGTGGCTGAAAGGGTTGCCAGTGTCCGCCCATGAAAGGAGCGCTCCATGGTAATGATTCGAAAGCGACCTGCATCTCCGCGGTCTTTGAAGTATTTACGCGCCAATTTTATGGCCGCCTCATTGGCTTCGGCGCCGCTATTGCCAAAAAAAACACGGTCGGCGAAACTGTTGCCCACCAGCCAGGCCGCCAGATCCACCTGGGGTAACGTATAATACAGATTGGACACGTGCAGCAGTGTCTCGACCTGGCGAGTTACCGCCGCACTGATGCGCGGGTGAGCGTGGCCTAAATTACAGACGGCGATTCCGGCCACAAAATCCGTGTAAGATCGTCCTTCTGTGTCCCACAGTTGACTCCCCTGTCCCTTCTCAAAAGCAACCGCAAACCGTTGATAGGTGGCGGCCATTACTTGATCGGCGCGTTGCATGAGTGCCGCGGTCATGCCATCACCTCCGTTCCGATGCCGCTGTCGGTAAATAATTCCAGCAAAATGGAATGCCGCTGCGTGCCATTGATAATTTGAACTTTTTCAACACCGTGTTCAATGGCTTCAAGGGCGAATTCAATTTTGGGAATCATGCCGCCTGAAATGCGTTGATCGTTAATCATCTTTTTAATCTGGGCTGCATTAATTGAACTAATCAACTGGCCATTTGCATCCAAAACGCCCTCCACATCGGTCAGCAAAACAAGGCGACCGGCCCTGAGCGCCATCGCGATGCGACTGGCCACCAGATCCGCATTGATATTAAAGGTTTCTCCGGCTTTGCCGGCGCCCACCGGTGCAATGATGGGGATAAACCCCTGCTGGGTGAGTTTTTCGATAATATCGGAGTTGATATGAGTAACCTCTCCAACCAGTCCCGGATCAATGATTTCCGGCGGCTTGTCGCGGTCGGGTTGCTGCATGATCTGAAGCTTTTTTGCTTGAATCAGGCGGCCGTCTTTGCCGCTCAGACCAACAGCTTTGCCTCCCTGCTGATTGATCTGATGAACGATTGCCTTGTTGACTTTGCCGCCCAAAACCATTTCAACCACATCCATGGTGCGTTCATCTGTCAGGCGCATACCGCGCACAAACTGAGGCCGGATCCCCATCTGGTCCAGCACCGAATTGATTTGTGGTCCGCCGCCATGGACCACCACCGGATTAAGGCCGATAAATTTTAACAGGGTAATGTCGCGGGCGAAATCCCGCTTGAGCTGTTCATCGACCATGGCGTGGCCGCCGTATTTGATTACAATCGTCATGCCATAAAAGCGCCGGATATAGGGCAGTGCCTCGATGAGAATATCGGCGACATTGGGATGGGTATCACTTTTGTTTTGCGCCATTTTAGCTTAACTTAAAATAAATGGGTTAATGAATCATAAACGGCACTAGAGTATGTAACGGCTCAGATCTTCATCGTCCTTTATGTCCTTGAGCTTGGATTCCACCTCATCTTTGCCGATCACAATCCGTTGCTGGGGCAGGTCCGGTGCCTCGAAAAGAATATCTTCCAGAAGCCGCTCCATGATGGTCTGCAACCTGCGGGCACCGATATTCTCTGTACGGTTATTGACCTCCTCGGCAATCCTGGCGATGGTTTCAACGGCATCGTTTTCAAAGGCAACGTCAAGGCCTTCGGTCTTCAACAGAGCAATGTACTGGAGCAAAAGCGCATTTTTAGGTTCTGTTAAAATCCTGACAAACTCCTTTTTGCCCAAGGCATCAAGCTCAACACGAATGGGAAATCGACCCTGCAACTCGGGGATCAGGTCAGAAGGCTTAACCGTATGGAATGCACCGGAAGCCACAAACAAAATATGATCGGTTTTGACCGGCCCGTATTTTGTGGTCACGGTTGATCCTTCAACAATCGGCAGAAGATCTCTTTGGACGCCTTCCCGGGACACATCCGGCCCCTGGGCGCTGTTGCGCCCGGCTATTTTGTCGATTTCATCCAGAAAGATGATTCCCGATTGTTCGACTTTTTGAATGGCCTGCTTGACGACTTTATCCATATCCACCAGACCCTGGGCCTCCTCCTGAGCCAGGATATCCATTGCCTCGGGCACCTTTACCTTGCGACGTTTGGTGGCTTTGGGAAAAACCCCACCGAGCATATCCTTAAAGTTGATGCCCATCTCTTCCATACCGACATTTGAAAAAATTTCAACCATCGGGCCGCTACGGTCGGCCACATCTAAATCAACAAAACGATTATTCAGTTTACCGCGCCGCAACATATCTCGCAGTTTTTCCCGGGTTGACGATGATTCCTCATTTGCAGAGGTGACCAGTTCAAATTGAACTTCTTTTGTGTCTTCAGTGCGCGGCGAGGCCGGCCGGCCTGATTTGGGCAACAGTAGATCGAGCATTCGCTCTTCGGCCGCCTGCCAGGCTTTGTCTTTTACGGCTTCTTGCTCCCGTGACTTGAGGATATTGATCGTCAATTCGAGAAGATCTCTGACCATGGACTCAACATCGCGCCCCACGTAGCCCACCTCGGTAAATTTGGATGCTTCCACTTTTGAAAAGGGCGAATCCGTCAGCCGGGAAAGACGTCTGGCAATTTCGGTTTTGCCAACGCCAGTGGGGCCGATCAATATTATGTTTTTTGGCGCAATTTCATCACGCAACTCTTCAGGGACCTGCTGTCGACGCCAGCGATTGCGCAGTGCAATGGCAACCGAGCGTTTGGCTTTATCCTGGCCGATAATGTATTTATCCAGTTCTTCGACAACCTCAGACGGTTTCAATGGGTTCATTTAAAGTTCCTCTACCACAATATTCGTGTTGGTAAACACACAAATAGACGCCGCAATCTTCAAGGCTTCTTGGACAATTTTACGGGCACTGATTTCGGTATGCTCGGCAAGTGCCAATGCCGCGGCCTGAGCCGCCACGCCGCCGGATCCAATTCCGATAATCGGCTGATCCGGTTCAATCACATCACCGTTGCCGGAAATCAGATACATATGTTTTTTATCCACGGCAATCATGAGCGCTTCAAGCCGTCTCAGGTACTTATCGGTTCGCCAGTCACGTGCCAGTTCAACAGCCGCGCGCGTCAGGTTCCCATTGTACTGCTCGAGTTTGTGTTCCAGGCGTTCGGAAAGGTTTAAGGCATCGGCTGTGGCGCCAGCAAATCCGACAATAATTTTTTGCTGGTAAATTTTCCTCACCTTTTTGGCCTGATGTTTGATGACATTGTTGTTCAGCGTCACCTGACCATCGCCGGCCACCGCTGCTTTATCCAGTTGCCTGACAGCTAAAATGGTGGTCCCGTGCATTTCCATCATGCTCCTCAAGTTTTATTGTTACCTGAAAATTAAGGAGAAAATAAATGGGCCTCAATCAAAATAAATTGGCTATATGAGCGTTAAGAAAAATTGACCGATTCAGTCCATACCTGTCTGTTGATCGCAATGACAACCGCAATCCATTATGATCCAAGTTTTTGTATTTTTCCACACATTTTTATAAACACGCCCGGGGCGGCAACCATTTACTTGCGCGGATGTGCCTTGTCATATGTCTCCATTAAGTGGTCAATGCTGACGTGCGTATATTTCTGGGTTGTCGAAAGGCTCCTATGGCCTAATAGTTCCTGCACCGCACGCAAATCTGCACCCGCATCCAGCATGTGCGTGGCAAAGGTATGCCGCAATGCATGGGGCGACACCGGTGTCAAAAGCCCAACGGCAGTGACCAGTTGTTTTAAAATTCTGGCGATCGAGCGCGAGGTCAAGCGCTTATTGAACCGATTCAAAAATAAAGGCCCGCCAGCTGCGGCTTCCGAACCGCTTTTCTTTTGCAGCAACTGCCGATAGGCCTTTATGGCCGTTAACGCCTTCTGACCCAGGGGGATCATGCGTTGCCGCTTGCCCTTGCCAATTACCCGAATGACGGCACCTTTAAAATCCACATCCGCCAAATTCATCTGAGTCAGCTCGGAAACACGAATGCCGCTGGAGTAAAGGGTTTCAAATATGGCGCGATTCCTTAAATCCAGCACCGTATCAGCCTGGATCGAATCCAGCAGTCTAAACATTTCATCTACTGATAGGTAAACCGGTATGGTTTTATCCTGTTTGGGTGTCATGACATGCTGGGCCGGGTTTTCGGAAATATGCCCTCTTTTTTCCAGATATTTAAAAAATGATCGAATGGCTGAAAGCTTGCGGGCAATGGTTGTCTTTTTGTTCTTGCGATGCAAAAATCCCAGATAGCCTCTGATCATAATCCCGTCAATTTGCTCTATGGCCACTGCTAAAGGCTGTTTGTGAGATGGTTTGCGGGGCCGGAGGGAATCGGCCACAAAGGCAAAGAAGTCGTTGAGGTCTTTTCGGTAGGCACGGCAGGTATGATCTGAATACCCTTTTTCCGTAACAAGGGACTCTATAAACGCATCGACCAACGGATTTGCCGGATGGGATTCCATACGAAGTTTCTCATCTAAAGCGCAAGAAGTTTCTTTATCTCATACCAGGAGCCCACCTCGAAAAAGGTATGGGGCTCTCGATTCCAGGGTTGTTGAAATAGAATCGGTTGGATACCGGCCTCCTGTAGCAAAAAACAGGTCTCGAGTCGATCGTCGATAAAATATTGTATTTGGCGCTGCTGTAAGATGCTGGCTTTGGCCTCATGCGAACCCGTTGCAATAACTTCAATCAAGGCCGAATCCAGGCAAAGGGTTTGTTTGATCCAATCATCCAATGGACCTGAATAGGGCCGGGCCGTGACAAACAGGATCGGCCCAAAATGACTTCCCAGCTGAAACAAAACGTCAGGGGCCCCCGCAATCGGATTCAAGGGCGCTTTGTAGTTCCCCTCCAAAATACAGGCTACGACAGCATCGATGGTCTTTGGATCGATATCGAGACAGTCCGCCAGATGATAACAGGTGATATCGGCATAGGTAAAGCTATTGAGATTATACTCCTGACGTGCGATATCCAGAAAAAGTGTCATCGTATCGGCAACGACGCCATCGACATCAAAAGCAACTGAAGCTGGATCAATTTTCATGCTGAATTGTTATCGGTTATGGGTTATTTGTTTAATGATGAGCGGGTCTAAATGCCGAGTCATATTTTCAACGTATTTTGGATCTGGCTTAATCCACCGTGCAGGCGTTCTGGATGTCAAGCGTCCCCCGCGAACGATTAAAGAATAACGTCGCCGCTAAGCGGCGACCTTTCGGGTTTTCTTTTTTAATCTGGAAATACGCCGCCTGAAAATAGTGGCTTTTTTCTTATCTTTGGCTTCCAGCGCGGCCTGACGCTCTGCTTTCAAAGCTTTGATTTGCAGCTTCAATTCCCGCGTACTGCCACCGACTTTTTTCACCGGTTCGTCTTTGATGCCTTTGGCGGCTTTGATTTCGGTTATCAATTCATCTTTTTTCATGGCATGCACACCGGTTATTCCCGGTATGTCTTTGGCGATCTCGCGCAGCTCTTTTACCGTCATCTTATCCAGAGGCTTGTCTTTGTCTGGCGATGGCTTCTGTGGCGCCTGGGCTGACTTTTCCGCTTTTGTTTCAACCGTGTCTTCGGCAGGAGCTGCATTCTCCTGCGCTTTTTCCGTGGTATTGTCTTCTTTTGCAGTTGCCGCTTGCGTTTCCTCGCTGGTGTCTGCGGCCTTCCCGGGTTTTTGGCCTGTTTCTTCAGGGTTCTCACTCATTTGCTTGTATCTCCTTATTTCGTTGTTTTAAAGCACGAGCGGAGGCTGTAAAGCCTCCGCCCAGAGACGACGCAGGTAAAATCAATTTTGTCAATTGATGATTAAATTTAAAATTGCCTGATATCAAAAAAAGCCGATAAGTTCAATCATTTATTCTTTATCCGTCTTCTCAAAAAAACGAGCAAAGGGTTTGAAAAGCTCGATGGGAATGGGAAAGATCATTGTCGAATTACTTTCGGTTGACATTTCATTCATGGTTTGCAGATACCGCAGTTGCAGGGCTGTGGGGTGTTCTTCGATGATCTTCGACGCCTCCGCCAATTTGGTGGCGGCCTGATATTCACCCTCGGCGTTAATCACCTTGGCGCGTCTCTCCCGCTCGGCCTCTGCCTGGCGCGCAATCGCCCGCTGCATTTCTCCCGGCAGATCGATGTGTTTAAGCTCAACTGTGGCCACTTTAATGCCCCAAGGATCGGTATGGGTATCCAGGATTTCCTGCAGTTCGGTATTGATTTTTTCGCGTTCGGCCAGCAGGTCGTCTAGTTCAGACTGTCCGCAGACACTCCTCAAAGTGGTCTGAGCCAGCTGTGACATGGCATAACTGTAATTTTCAACTTCCACAATCGCCTTGATGGGATCGATCACCCTGAAATAGATGACGGCATTGACTTTAACCGAAACATTATCTCTGGTGATCACATCTTGCGGATCCACATCCATGGCAACCAGACGCAGGCTGACCTTGACCATTTTATCGATCAGCGGAATCAAAATGATGAGCCCCGGCCCTTTGGCAGCGATAACACGCCCCAGCCTGAATATCACACCGCGCTCATATTCGTTCAGTATCCGCAAAGCTGCCGATAGAAAAAAGATCACCAGCACAAGAATGGCAATTGGGGTAAAAAGACTCATGCGATCCTCCTTTTTTTGGCGGTAGGATTAAATGGACGACAAGGTGCTTAAGCATTAACACTAAAGGATCTAAACCGCAAGCTAATCAGACTGTTGAAATAGCCATGGGGCGAGTCGGTGCATTAACCGCTGGAAGATTCTTCCGCCAGTTCAACTTCCAGCATCAAATTAACCACGTTGATAATCCGCACTTTGGCATTTTTTTTGATTTTTTCTTGTGCTCTGGCATTCCACAATTCCCCATGCACAAAGACCTTGCCTTCCGGTGTCAGGGCTTTTTTAACAATGCCAATTTCACCGACCAGGCCTTTGGTGCCGGTCCTGGGCTTGGACATCTGAGCCCGAAATACCAGCCCGGCCACAAATACAAAAAAGCCGGATATTAAAATAAGGGTCGGCAGCAAGACCGTCAGAGACAATCTCATATCCGGACCAGTGCCTTTAAACATCATCAACGAACCCAAAAGCAGTGAAAGCACACCGGCCACGCTTAAAAGCCCGTAGCTGGGGATTTTCATCTCCATAATAAAAAAGATGATGGCCAGAACAATGAGCAATATACCGGCATAATTAACCGGCAGGGTCTGCAGCGCAAAAAATGCCAGAACCAGCGATATCCCGCCGATCACGCCGGGGAAAATAGCCCCCGGATGGGACAGCTCAAAATAAAGTCCGGCCAATCCGATCATCAGCAAAATATAAGCAATATTGGGGTTGCTGATGGTCTTTAAAATGTTGGTTCGCAGCGAGGGTTCGACGATGACTTTCTGGGCCTTGTCTAAATTGAGCTTGCCTTTGCCTGCAATCTTAAGGCCGTTGAGCTGCCGGATAAGATCATCCGTGTCTTCGGCGATAAGATCGATGACATTTTCTTTGAGAGCTTCGGTTTCGGTGACTGAAACACTCTCCCGAATGGCCTGTTCCACCCATTTTTGGTTTCGCCCGCGCTTTTCGGCAACGCTTTTGGCATGGGCCACCATATCATTGATCACCTTTTCCGACATTTTCCCGCTGATATCCTTGCCCCCCGCTCCGACCGGGTGAGCCGCACCAATGTTCGTCCCGGGAGCCATGACCGCCACATCTGCGGCCATCGTAATCATCACGCCGGCTGAAGCTGCCCGGGCACCGCGCGGTGCTACGAAAACCACAATCGGCACACTGCTGCCCAGAATGTCTTTGATGATCAGCCGCATGGATTCGGCCAGACCACCGGGGGTATCCAGCTCTATAATCAGGCAGGCTGCTTCTTCTTTTTCGGCGCGCTCGATACTGTTGTTTATATATTCGGCTATCCCCGGGCTAATGGCATCGTTGATGACGACAATATAAACGTCGCCCTTGGCCGCCCAGGCGCCACTGGCAAACAGCAGCGCAAATAAGGATAACATGATAACGATCGTCGGTTTAGGTTTCATAGGGATATTCCTTCATGAGCATTTTCATGTCTTCCCATACTTCTCTTTTTTTTTCGCCATTACGCAGTAAGTACGCCGGGTGGTAAGTTGGCAGCAGTCTTATCCCCCGGTAGTCGCAAAATCGACCTCTCAGTTTAGATATCGGTTCGGGGGTATTCAGGAGCGTCTGAGCCGCAATCGATCCCAGTGCGCAAATAAAGATCGGCTGAATGGCGTCAATCTGTCGGTCTAAAAAAGGAAAACAGGTCTGAATTTCATCCGGCCCTGGATTGCGGTTATTGGGCGGGCGGCACTTAACGATGTTGCTAATGTAAACTTGGCTGCGCGTCAGATTTATGGCAGCGATGATTTTGGTCAGCAGCTGTCCGGCCGGTCCCACAAACGGCTCCGCCTGTCGATCTTCATCAAGACCCGGCCCCTCGCCCACAAATATCAGTTTTGCCGTTGGACTGCCGGAACCGAAGACAATGTTGCGGCGATGCTGGGCCAGCCTGCAACGCTGGCAATCACCCAATTCCACGCGAATATCTGTTAGGGTTTCAAGTCGCTTGTGCGGCGCCACTCCCCAGGCGGACAATTTTGCAATACTGTCTGGATGACAATCAAATCCACGCCGTCCGCTTCGGGAGAGACGCTGAAGGGAATGGCTTAGCGCATCGATCGATTCAATTATTTGAGATCTTGAGGCCACAACAACCCAAAGCTAATCGTTTTCAAGTCCTTTTTTTGTGGTTGCAGAAGGCAGCGCTTTTTCAACAATCCGATCCAGCAAGATATGCGCAACCGCCTGTTTTTCCATGCATGGTAACACTTCTTTGGTACCGTCATCAAAGAAAAAGGTCACCGCGTTGGTATCGGATGCAAAACCGGAATCAGAAGACCCCACCAGGTTACCGACAATGATATCCAGGTTTTTTTCAGCCAATTTTTGAGTGGCGTTTTGTTCCAAATCTCTGGTTTCGGCCGCGAAACCAACCAGCACCTGGTGTGTCTTTTGGCGGCCCAGGGCCCGCAGGATATCCTGATTCAGCTTGAGCGGCAAAACCCATTCGTTCTTGCCTTTTTTTATCTTATGAACGGCACTCTCCTGCGGCCCGTAATCGGAAACGGCTGCCGCCTTAACAATGACATCTGCATTTTCAAATTCTTGATATACGGCTTCAGCCATTTCATCTGTTGTTCGAATCCGGATCATGGTCACATTCGCCGGGTCAGGCAGATTCGAAGGGCCGGTAACGAGGACAACGTCAGCACCCCGCTGCTCTGCAGCCCGGGCAAGGGCATAACCCATCTTTCCGGATGAAGGGTTGCTGATGAATCTGACCGGATCAATAGGTTCGATGGTGGGACCGGCAGTAACAACGAATTTCTTTCCAGCCAGATCACCGGGTGCAATGCAACTGAGAAATCGATCAACAACGACGTCTGGTTCGGGGAGTCGTCCCGGGCCGGTGGTGCCGCAAGCAAGCTCACCGGATCCGGGATCCATTACAAAGTATCCATCGGACCTGAGCGTGTCAAGATTTCGTTGAACCGCTTTGCTTGCGAACATAAGGCTGTTCATTGACGGACAAATCAGAACCGGGGCTGTCACGGCCAGCATAAAGGTACTCAGGGGGTCATCGGCTATACCGTGGGCCAGTTTACCAATCGTATTGGCGGTGGCCGGTGCGATAATGACACCATCGGCTGCCTGGGCCCATTCAATGTGCCGAATCGAAGCCTCATGGTCATCGGCAAACATGTCTTTGAAAACCGGTTGGCCCGAAAGGGCTTCAAAGGTTAACGCCCCCACAAACCATTGGGCACTTTGGGTCATAATAACCCGCACGCTGGCGCCTGCCTGGGTTAGACGTCTGAGAATCTCCACACTTTTATAGGCTGCAATGCCGCCGCTGACGCCCAGAATTATATTTTTGTTTTGAATGGATACGTTCGTCATGATTGTATTATTTAACCGCAAAGGCCCATCCGCACCGAGCGCGGTGCTGGACCTGCAGTTTCTGGAAAGATGAACCGTTTTTTATTTGAGCAAACCGGATGCAGTGCCCTTGGTTGTCGGCGCCACCCAGACTTCGACATAGGTATTAAAGGTTTCATCATTGATATTCACCACGCACCAGCGATGGGCTTTTTGAAACAGCAACATGGTCCGCTCGGATTTAAATGAGCTGACCATCTGCCAGTTGTCCTTGGCCATGTTTTTTTCAAAAAATGAAATCAAAGAACTGGAGTCAATCCGGCCCTTCAAAACCAGAACACCGGCAGAAAAACCCGCGGTTTGATAAATAAAAGAAGATCTTTTATCGACCTTGAGTTCCTTGGGAACCAGAACATCGCCAAAATCATAATACAACGCCGGAACGCCGGCGCTGCCCTGGGCTGAAGGCGCCGTAGCGGTCTTATCCTTTTTCTGGGTTGTACAACCACTTGCTGTAATCAGCATTATCATGATGAG
>JASFGH010000073.1:0-11351 GCA_050123865.1 Desulfobacterales bacterium
AACATAGCGGTTGACAGGTTAAGAAATAATTTCAAGCCGTTACAAACCACCATGGCGCTTGTTAAAAATTATGGCAAACGGAACATATTTATGACAACCGCTATAATTGCGGGTCTTCCGCGGCCGCATCTGTTTTTTTATTGACTCTAAATAATGCAATGAGGTAAATGTTTTGATAAAGAAATGCAGCAAGAGTTTATGTATAGAATGCAGATTTTCTCTCGAATTAGTTATATTTCCCCGTTTGTTCTCTTGAGTTCCTATGGCATTCCACCGGTCAGCTAACCCTGTGTACTGATCGCTGCGTATTCTGCTGATCTTCTTATGTTGCCTATTAAAAGGAGGTGCAGAATGACCGGTAAGGGGTTGTCCCCGGATCGCTTGAGGCTATTTTTCATCGCCATCGCTTTATTCTTCTCACCGTTCATTTTATTGGCTTCTGATCACAACCATCCGTGTGATTGCATAAATCTGGCGGTGAAGAGAATAATGGAAATACGGTCACTGCCCGAGATGACATATCTACATACGCTGGACGATCAACATGTCCTGCTGGTTGAATTTTATGCCAAAAGCCATTACTTTTTTCCGCAGTGTTGTCTGTTTAGAAAATTTTACTATTGGCAACAAGAAGTCAGAGAGGTCTTTTCGAATACCCAAAGCGGCATGATAAAACATAAGATCCGGTGTTATTATAATTGTCTTTCGACATATTGCCCGGATAGGTGCGATCCCCGCAAAACACATGGAGACGTAGCGGAATTTTACGATCAAAAAGGGAATTTTATGGGTTTGGCGGTTTATATCGGAGATGGAAAATATTGTGTGCTGCCATACAGTGGTTATAAAAATTAAAGCCCAAAAACGAGTACCTGATAGCTGAGCCTAGTCAGTCTCTAACAGCGCTGCCTGCTCCCGCCCCCTTTCTTCATCCACGAAATAAAACAGAACCGCGCCGATAATAAACAGGATTAAGATGGAGGCAATGCCCCAGCGGGAAGCCATCTGGCCAACGGCGATGACCTGCTCGGGTGTTGGTGAGAGCGGCATCAGGAGTCGTCTGACGGTCAGCCCCACAATGCCCATCAATACCGGGCCTAAAATGACTGCAAATTTACCCAGCATGTTATAAAAGCCGTAATATTCGGCGGCCTTGTTTTTGGGGATCAGACGTGAATAATAAGAGCGGCTGAGGGCCTGGATGCCGCCCTGTACCAGACCAATGACCATGGCCAGGATGTAAAATTCCATTTTCTGGGTCATCATGGCACCCCAGACGGTGACCGCCATGTAAATAGCGATCGCCAGATAGATGGATTTGCGGACGCTCCAGCGTTCCCCCAATTTGCCGAAGACCAGCGCCGCCGGAAACCCAATAAACTGAACGATTAACAGTGCGATGATCAGGTCATTGGAATCAAATCCCAGGGAGAGGCCATAATCGACGGCCATGCGGATAATGGTATCGACGCCGTCAATGTAAAACCAATAGGCCAGCAGAAATGTAAAAACGACCTTAAGGTGGCGAATCTTCTTAAATGTCCCGGTAAATTGACGGAACCCGGCAATCACAATGCTATCGGCGGTCTTTTCTTTCGGGACGCCTTTTTCTTCCGGAACCCAGAACATTGTAAAAAAGGTAAACAATCCCCACCATAAAGCCACCGACAAAAACGAAAACCGCACGGCGGCGGAGGCGTCAGGCAATCCGAATTTTTGCGGCATCAATGTCATGAGCACATTGAAGAGAAACAAAAGACCCCCGCCCAGATACCCCATGGAAAAGCCCAGACCGGATACATAATCGATTTTTTCTTCACCAACGATTCCGGGCAGTAAGGAATCATAAAAGACATTGGCACCGGAGAAGCCGATGATACCCATGGCATAAATGAAGATGGCCCATTCCCACTGTCCTCTTTGGACCAGAAAAAGAGCGGCTGTCATCAGCACGCCCAGATAGGCAAAAAAAACCAGAAATTTCTTTTTGGCAGAGCCTTTATCGGCGATGGCTCCCAGTATGGGGGCCATCATGGCCACGATTAAACTCGCAATTGAATTGCCAAAGCCCAGCTGGGCGGTGCTGACGTTCACATCTGCTCCGTAACTCCAGTATTGCTTGAAGAAAATCGGAAAAAATCCGGCCATCACGGTGGTGGCAAACGCAGAATTGGCCCAGTCATACAGGGCCCAGCCCCATATTGCCTTCTTATCGGATTTCATACAGCATTCTCCTCCCAGGGTGGATGCGTCGCCTATATCATCATGATCCAAGGAGTGTTGGAGTACTGGAGCAGTGGAGTGTTGGTTATAAAGACTCACATTTTATAGTGGTTGTCAAAAAAACGTTCCGATTGCGGAACGCTTTTTTGCTACAACACTTATGCCGCCATCCTTTTTTTCGGAACATTAATATGACAAGCGGTATAGTCGATCTTTTACATTACTCCCTTACTCCAGCACTCCATTACTCCATTTGGTCGAAAATGGAAAGCTGCAATTTACAGTTTCCTGATTATGTTGCGGCTGATTAGAGTGGAAGAGCGCTACCGACCCACCGGAATGAAATACAACGGCTGTTCATTGGCGGGCAGACGAGCGATCTCTTTGACTGCTTCGTCTTGAAAGGCACCGATCACAGCTGTATGGAGCCCTAAGGCAATCGCCTGCAAACATACGTTTTGAGCTGCGTGGCCTACTTCCATGTGCACATAGCGAATACCGCGATGGCCATATTTTCCGGTGGTGCGCTCATATACGGCACTAAACAGCAAAACCACGGGCGCCTTTCGGATGGCTCCCTGACGCAGGGCGGCACGGCTGAACTCCGAGCGTTTATCTCCTGAGATGATTTTAATCAGTGCATGCTGGCGGGGGCTGTATTTGTAAATTGCGGAAGGCAGGTTTTCGACCCGACCGGCGATCACATAAAGCTCCAGCGGGAAAAGGGCACCGGCAGAGGGGGCTGTTCGGAACCCTCGCGCAGATGTGATTCCCTGGGCCGACCACACCAGTTGAGAAATTTCGACAAGATCCAGGGGGTCGTTTTTATAGGAACGCACCGATCGCCTTGCCTGCAAAGCCTTTTCAACCGAGATGTCTCCATCGGTAAACGGATCGGGCAACTGGATCGTCTGAGTCGGGCTTGCCGGCGACATGGATTCGCACCTCCCGGGTGCAGCAGGGGTTAACGTCAGTAACAAGGCGACTGTCACCTGGGCCGCCACCCCAATATAAGCCGGACGCATGGGTTCTTATCCTTGATTTATCGATTACCGATCGGTTGTTCCATTCGGTTCGGTGTCGCTTTGCTGGATCGTTAAAGCGGACCCGGACTTATTCGGGTATTTCATAATGCGCTCATGCAATCGTTCAGCCCGCAAACAGAAGGTTTCTAGCTTTGCATCGATGAGTTGCGGAAAAGGGGAGCCATCGCTTTCAATGGCCAGAAACGGAAGCTGATCGATATCGGTCAAAACGGCTTTCAGCCGATGATTCGCCGGGTCAGTTGCCAGCTTTTCGTTACGGTTCATGGTTTCATTTAAAATGGCTTCCGATAACCGGTTGGGCATGCAACCAAAAGGTCCGATAGCGATGACACCACAGGACTGAGAAACAATTTCGGTCAGGGAACCGCCAACGGTCAGTACGGCTTCACCGGGAAGATTTCTGGATATGTGAGGCGATGCATTTTGAATGAAGGTGTCGATGTCAATGGGCTCAGTGTGCACCAGCCCCGATTGATTTAAAATCGACTTGATTCGCCTTTCATAGCGGGCCTGAAATTTATTGCGAATCTTAAATTTTAATTTTTCCATTATGCTCAAGGTGTCCGGGTTCAGTCCCTGATCGACCATGTAGTTGCAATATAAGATCCATTCAGCAACCGGCGCACAAACGGTGGCAAATCCTTTTTTCGCCAGGCGCTCGGTGATGTATTGGCGCGAGAGCGCATCGCGGCGCACGAAAATTTCGCCTGAAAGGGTAATTTTCGGAATGGCTTCAAATGGTTTTTTCATGGGCAGCTGCTGTAGCTGCTGCGCAGTGCGCATAAGCTGTGCCTCAAGAACAGCAAATTCGCCTTTTCTCAGTGCAACGAGCAGTGCCTGCCATTCAAATTCAAAGATTTCCATGGCTTTACTGGGCTCAACCGCATTGGCCAGTATCATGGAGCGAATGTCTTCCATGATGTCTGCAACAACCACCGACCACCAGCCCCGGGTTTCAAAATCCTTGTCCATTCCCATATAGCCGTCTTCGGAGTCCAGGGTAAACAAGGCCACATCCGGTATTTCAAGCCGCTTGATGAGATCTTCCATGAAAATATAATATTGCCCGAAACGACACGGTCCGGAGCCGGTGGCAAAGAAATAAACCAGAACCTCATCTTTACGTTTGCCGTTATTGACATAGCTGAGCAGTGTTCCGGTTGTCAGAATCAGCGGCAGGCATTCTTTGCAGGAGGTGTTGGCGCGACCCAGTTTTAATACGGCTTCGTCTGAAGGTCGGTGCGCTTTGGCGTTAAAACCCGAGCCCTTCAAAACGGCCGCAAATGCTTCAGAAGATAGTCTCCCCATCGAAGCCAGCAAAACCGTGACACGCGGATCGGTCATGGGGATGGCTTCACCCGAAGAGGTCACTATTTTAGCCGTGCCGTTGTCATGTTTGATTCGGGCCGGCTGAAATGCTTGCTCGTGCTGGATTATTTTTTTCTGGGCAATCAGCTGTCGGTAGGCCTGCACGATATCCAGAAACGCTTCGACGCGGGTTTCCAATCCGGCATCTGCCGTATGGCTGTCCAGTTCCAGGGTCAGAGAAGGTTTGCGGCCCATAATTTCACGGAAATATCCGACGACAAAAGAATCCGGTCCGCAGGAAAAATTGGTGATATAGGTGCCGAACAGCTGGGGATGCCGCTTGACCAGCCGGCCGGCTTTCATCATCAGTTTGCCCATACCCCAGTACATATGCCGCTTGGATCGCTCTTTGCTGAGTTCGAGAAAATCAAGCGGAATCACCGGAATACCTCTTGAAGCAAATTTGTGCGGGATCCCCATATGGGCTTCGTCCGCATAACCATTGTACGGACGGGAAAAAATCACCACGGCAAAATTTTTCGGATCCGCTTCTAGTTCGGCCATGGCGCTTTGACCGATGGCCTGCATTTCAGCCAAACAATCTAGTTGTCTGCGCATCGCAATCTCAAAGGCAGCTTCGGCCTCTTTGCGTCTGATGCCCATCTGCCGTGCAGCCGCGAGCAACGGCTGGCGTGCATCTGCGATTCCCCCGGAAAGATCAATCAGGGGTGTTAGCAGTTGTGTGCCTGTTTCGGTAAGCAGCTCCAATTTTTTTCGAAAGGTGGTTTGCAGATAAAACGTTTCCCCCTGAACCAGCGGGCACACCTGGGAATGATGATTGCCATCGGTTTCACTATCGCCGGGCACGGCTTTAAAATGCGGCAGAAAAATAAAATCGGGTGGCGGCCGGGTTTCAATCAACGAGTAAAAAAAGCCGTGGGCCAGCTCGACCGGATAGCAAAAAGGCGCGTTGCGCTGATCAATGCCTTCCTGGGAGGGTTCCGGCGGCAAAAGGACCGCATAGCCCAGCTCGGTGAAAAAATTGGAATACAGCGGGTAGTATGTGTTGATCAAAAAACTGCGATTAAATCCGATGGTTCCCCGCAGGGTGCGGCCTGAATCCGCCTGCGTGTGCGCGCCGTATTTTTCAAATATGAGCTGCTGGCGGATTCTGACCAGATCCAGTTTGGCGACATCATATTTTACATTGTGGCGCAGGTTATAATAGCGATTGCAGGCACCGCCAAATGGATATTTTTGACCCTCCACCTGAATCATGGCAATTTCGCAGCGGCGGTCGCATCTTTCTTTTCCGCCTTTGCAGACGAATGATTTTTCATACGTGACGCTGCGGTTTGCCAGCGTGACCAGATCAAATTGGTCTGTGGGCATCAGTCCGGTATCAATTCGGTTTTTAACGGCCAGCGCAACACCATAAGCGCCCATCAGACCGGGTTCCGGCGGAACCACGATGGGTTTGCCAATCAGAGAGGCCATGGCCAACGGAACAGCTTCGTTGTAACAGACCCCGCCCTGCATAAATACTTTTTCACCCACCGGCCGATTGCCCTTGACGCGATTTGAATAATTCATGCAGATGGAATAGACCAGCCCGGCGACAATGTCTTCGTGGCGCACGCCTTCGTGAATGGCATTTTTAATGTCGGAGGCAATAAATGCGGCGCACTGATCGTTAAAATTGGGCGGATGCTGCCCTTTCAGGGCCACACCAGCGATTTTTTCCATTTCGACCCCGAGGGTTTCATATGCGGATTCTTCCAAAAACGAGCCGGTGCCGGCCGAACAGGCCTCGTTCATGGCATAATCGGACGGCACCCCGTTGGTGATATATGTGTATTTGGCATCCTGGCCGCCGATTTCAAAAATGGTGTCGACTTTGGGGTCAAAATGGACGGCAGCAGTGGCATGCGCAATGATTTCGTTGATAACACCATCGGTGAGGGCATGTAAACCAGCGATCTGCCGGCCCGAACCGCATACACCCAGGCCGATAATCGACAGTTGCGCCAGGTCTACCCGCGTCTGGATTTGTTCCAGGATGGATTGGTAACAGCGCCGGGAAGCGCCGACCGGGTCACCATTGGTGCGCAGGTAAACCGAGGCCAGCATGGCATCATCTGATTTGCGCAATAGCACCGCCTTGGTCGTTGTCGAGCCGACATCCAGGCCTAAAATGCAGGTATCGCCAGGGGTAACATCCCCTTTTTCAATGCTTTTGAATTCAACCTCGGCGGCGAAATCTTTAAGCGGCGGTAAGGTATCAAAAGAAGTGATTTCCGAGCGGAACAAATTGGCCTCGCCTTCAACCGCAGCGGTTTCATGTTCCAGCGCCCATAATGCAGCTCCAAGTGCCTCAAAATAAGGGGCTTCATCCGGTACCATTAATCCGGGAATATCCTGTTTGAGGTAATCGACCATCATATGGTTGCGGGCGGTGCCGCCGGTGAGCAATAAATTGCGCCGTTCCACTTTTTTAAGGAGTTCCAGTATTTTATTGGCCATCATTTTGCACAATCCGGCGGTAACCTGAGATTTTGGAACGCCTTTGTTGGTGGCGTGGGTGCAATCCGATTTGCAGAAGACCGAACACCGGCCGGATACGTGGTGGGGTGATTCTACTGACGCCCATTGGGCCGCTTCATCGAGCGATACATTCATGCGCCGCAGTTGCTGTAGAAAAAATTCGCCGGTGCCCGAAGCGCATTTATTTCCCGTGATAACGTTGGAGATACGACCCGAGCCATCCAAAACGTAGACCATGAAGGTTTCGCCGCCGGCCGAAATGATGGCCGGGCAATCAACTCCCGCAGGTTTGACATACTGATAAGCATATTCGACGGCCTCGGGTTCGGATATGGACATCAGGTCTACAAATTTGCGAAATTTACGCCCGGTGGCCGCAATTCGATCAAATACGCTCAAATCCAACTGTTCAAAAGCTTTTAGCAGTGTGCGCTTCGGATCGCCCTCGTGGGGATAAAGGGCGGATTCAATCAACAGCGGTTTGGATTGTGCGGCGGGTACACCAGCTTCAGGGTGAAGTGGCGCCCGTGTTAGCTGGGCAATCGATACGGTTGATGCCCCCAAACAGATTCCCAAAGATTTTATCGCTTCAGCCATCGAATCAGTTTAACTTTCAATCGCTTTAGGTTAGTGCTTTACTGATGAGCCTGTATCCTAACAGTTTTCCATGGGAAGGATTGTTGTGGCCCAATATTCGGTTCATGCCATAGCAGGCCTGTAACCTGATGATGGAATTCATCCTCCAAATATCCGGTCACCCGAAGGTTGGCAAATAGATAATGCCCGGTCTCATGGCTCCGTCGCACAAGTCAAAAGGCCGGGATTTCCAGAAGGTTATTCCAGGGCAGCCGCCTGCGTTTTCGAGGCCATATGATAACCTACCGGGGCGGAGCCGTTTGTGCTGTATTACTTTAATTTGAATCGACTTGCAAGGTTTATGTGATTTGAAAATCAATTTTGATACATCTGTTGATTCGGTCGGTCTGCTGACCCAGCGTTTCCGGGCTGAAGCTGTCGGCTGACCATCGAACCAAGAGGCTTTTATTGATATCCTGTTATTTCAACAAGATAAAACGGAACTTGCTTTTAGCAACCGGTTTTCTGGACGATAAGCCCGAACCGAGGCTTGACATTAAAATAGCGGTTTTATACAACCGGATAGCTTTTGATAATTAAATAATATCAATGAATTGGAATCAAACCAAAGGAGACAAAGCCATGTTGCGTCGCCATTTTCTAATCAGTGCGGTCGTTTTGGTGCTGGGCGCATTGATCGGATGTATTAATTTGGGCCCCCAGTATCAACGCCCTGATGTAAATATCGAAATCCCGAAATTTTATGAGAGCGACTCTATCAGGTCCAGCGTCGATGCTATGATTGCCGATCGCTGGTGGCATGATTTCAATGATCCCGAGATCAACCGGCTGGTTGAGGATGTGCTGCGGTATAACTGGGATTTGAAACAGGCTGCGGCCCGGATTCTGCAAACCCGGGCCGAATATGTTCAGACCAGTGCCGACCGTTGGCCTCAAGTAAATTTTGATTATGACTGGGATGAACGTCGCTTCGGCGGTGTCAATATCGGACGCGGACAGACCGTTACCACCCACCAGGTGGTTTTTCTGGCGCTATTTGAAATCGATCTATGGAGCCGCCTGGCCAAGGCCTCCAGGGCAGTCTGGAATGAAATTTTGGTGGATGAAGAAAATCGGCGTACGCTTGCTCAAACCCTGGTCGCTGAGACCATCAGCCTGTATTTGCAGATCGAAGCCTTTGAACGCAGGCTGCAAATAGCCGCCGAAAGCATTGCGGCCTTTGAACGCAGTTTGCAGTTTGTCGAGACCCGTTACCGTCGGGGCCTGACCTCGGCCCTGGATGTTCGACAGGCGCGTAGAATCCTGGCCGGGGCCCAAATCCGCGTTCCTGAATTGCAGCAACAACTGGGAATTACCCAGCAGCAACTTTCGATTTTACTGGGTCGTTATCCAGAAACCCGTCCGGCGCGAGGTCAGCCGGCAGATTATTACCGGCAGCCGGAACCGGTGCCCACCGGCCTTCCCTCAACCTTGTTGTGCCAGCGACCGGATATCCGCGCCGCGGAGATGCGACTGCAGGCCTTAAACGAGCAAATTGGTGCCGCTAAAGCGGACCGGTTTCCCAAAATCACCCTGACCGGCAGTTACGGCTGGAATGCAGACGGTAAAGACCGGCTTTTTAAAAGCGACAGCGTTGTCTGGAATTTTGCCCGCGGCGTGGTGCAGCCTCTTGTGGATGCCGATCGTCTGAAAGCCCGTCAGCGGGGCGTTGAAGCCCAGTACCAGCAGGCCGTTTCGGACTATGCCAATACCGTTTTAAATGCTTTTGCCGAAGTGGAAGGGGCCTTGTTGACCCGTCAAAAACAGCTTGAACGCCGGCAGCGCGAGGTGATCTTTTTAGAGGAGGCGCGCGCGACCCAGCGCGTGGCGCAAAACCGCTATATAAAGGGCTTGATACAATATCTGGACGTGCTTGACGCCCAGCAAACGCGCTTTACAGCCGAGGATAATCTGGCCCAGGTGGATTTGAGCATATTGACCAACCGCGTTAATTTGCACCGTGCGCTGGGAGGCAGCTGGGCTGTGCCGCAGCCGATTAAGTTGCAGCGCGATGGATCCTTTTTTGATTTTGAAACACGTGATACCATCTTTCCATGAATATTGATCCATGCTGATTATTGAGCGGCTGGCGTGAAAATTCCAATACCGAGTACGAGGGCCAGGACGATTACGAAGTGCGACAACCTCTCTTTGCTTATCGTCTTCGTACTCGATATTCCAACCCTCCTGAGCAACACCCAATCCCATCCAGGTCAACAGGGCAGATTTTTTTTGGACTTAAGATCAGGGTATGGCGGCTTTGGTGCGGGTTTCCCGGGCTGCAATATCCGGATCAATGCGCCAGGTGACAAGAGGTGAAAGGGTATACAGCAGCATGTAAATCAAAGCGGCCTGACCGTAATAGGGTGTAAATACCGAGCAGATCACAATCAGTGTCCCGCGCCCAAACCAGGGGTGCCGACTCATAAAACGACCCAGGTGCAGGTAGCGGATCGGATAGGCGTTCATCAGTACGGCGGCGATAATGACCAGCCCAAAGCAAAATACACCCCAGAATCGGATCCAATCGGAGCCGTCATTAATGGCTTGGCCGAATATGACCAAACCCGACATCACCAGCAAAGCGGCTGCCGGCGTCGGCATGCCCTTAAAAAACCCGGGGATGGGTGATTTGTCCAATGTGAAATAAACCAGGCGGCAAATCCCCAGCAGCGCGTATGTCCAGGCAATCCAACCCAGCGGCAGCTTTTGAATGACCGGATCCGGATGGCCAGATAAAACGATATAAAAAATCCAGGCCGGTGCGACACAAAAGCTGACTGCATCTGAGATGTCATCCAGCAGACTTCCAAAACTGACGGATTGTTGCGGTATTTCTTCATCCAACGGATCGGTCAGGCCCAATTTGCGCGCTACCGCGCCGTCGAGTTTGTCAAACAGGGCCGCACCGATCAGAAATAAAGATGCTTCCCGGATGCGGGCCTGATATGCAAAAAATACCGCCAGTAAACCCATCATGGCATTCATCAGGGTCAATGCATTGGGAAAGAAAGCCAGAATGCGACGCCGCATCTCAACATTTCCCAGACACAATTCGTCCAGGCACAGGCGGCCATATTTGCGAACATAGCCGGCAATCGAGGCGAAGTTGATGATCAAAAAAATGATTTCAATAAAGAACAATCCCCGCAGCGGCAGGTTCCCTAGCCATGATATCCAGAAATAAATTTTTGAAGGCGGCCCTTCGGGCACGTAAAACGCATAGGCATACAGCAAAGCACCTACCGGTGCGGCAACAATCGTGCGTAAACGCGTAAACTCTTTGTATTCAAGTTCCTGGTCATAGCGCACGGCAAAACCGCGCATAAAGTGCGCAAAATTATCGCGCACCAGAACGGTTACGGCCAGCAGCAGCACTAAAATGGCATGCAGCATTTCGCCCCGGGTGGGGTCCGGCGAGCTGAAATGAACCCGCCACATGACGCCGACCGCCAGCAGCGGAAAGATAATCGAGTAAACCAGTTTGTCCATCAGGCGGTCGGCCAGTTGCGCTAGTCGTGGATGGAGCTCAAAGCGCGCGGCAAACCAACCGTCAACCAGATCAAAGCTCATGGAAATAAATAAAAACAGGAC
>JASFGH010000074.1:0-11254 GCA_050123865.1 Desulfobacterales bacterium
ACATGAGCTGAAATGCCGGTGCGTAAACTCAGCTGGTCATCGGCCACCGAGTTGATGACCACATGCTCGATGGAGGGTAGCACCGGCGGAAATGCCATTCTTAAATAATCCGAGACAGCATTTACCATATAGCGGTCCCGCTCCCAGTAAAAATCGTGGTGGTGTGCGATGGTGTGAATATGGGTTTCGGCGATAAATTCCGTCAGCGCAATCCCCAGGGGGATATTCATTGGAATCGTGAGCGCGTTTTGTGGAATAATTAGATCGATGTCGAATTTTTTGACAAATTCGTATAAATGGTCTTTTAAATAAATGGCCAGTTGATAGATTTTTTTGGAGAGCGCCCGGTCACGTGTGGTTGTGCCGAATACCTTTTCGTTAATGGCCTTTACATCAGGGTGGGTGAAATGAGCTTCTTCGACCAGATAGGATCGCTCCGGCGGCCGGTCCAGCTCGCCGGCAAAATAATAACTCGTCCAGCCAAACTTATTAAATGCATCCGCCCATTTTTCGAGCTCCAATGATACCCCATCGGTTCCGGCAATGCGCGTGGAGATAAAGCCGACATTTTTAACCTTGTCTCCTATCTTGGCGATTGCCATCAGCTTCTCCTTCCTGCCCTTAGGCATTTTTTAGCATATTCGAGCAAATTTCAGGCTTTGTTAGCGCTTCCGAGGACATGCTCATTCTTATACTTGACCATCTTGATCAGTTCTGCGCGTGCTGGACCCAGATATTTACGGGGGTCGAACTCAGCCGGGTTTTCGGCGAAGACTTTGCGGATGACCGCGGTCATGGCCAGCCGACCGTCACTGTCGATATTAATCTTGCAGACCGCCGAGGCGGCCGCTTTTCTCAATTGGTCTTCGGGAATGCCGACGGCATCATCCATTTTCCCGCCATAGGCATTGATCATCTTAACATATTCCGGCTCCACCGATGAGGCGCCGTGCAGCACAATCGGAAATCCGGGAACGCGTTTTTCGATCTCTTCCAGAATGTCAAATCGAAGCGGCGGGACTTCTTCGCCGGGCTTGACTTTAAACTTATGCGCGCCATGGGAGGTGCCGATGGAAATTGCCAGGCTGTCCACACCTGTTTTTTCAACGAAGGCTTCGACTTCTTCCGGTTTGGTATAATGCGATACCTCATGGGAGACTTCGTCTTCCACCCCTGCCAGGACCCCCAGCTCGCCTTCAACGGTCACATCGCGTTCATGGGCATAATCAACCACCTGGCGGGTGAGGGTTGCATTTTCTTCAAACGGGTAGTGGGAGCCGTCGAGCATCACCGAGGAAAATCCGGAATCAATACAGGACTTCGCCAGTTCGAATGAGTCGCCGTGATCCAGATGCAGGGCGATCGGGATACCGGCGCCCAGCGCTTTGACCATCTGCACGGCCCCCATCGCCATATGGGGCAGAAATGTCGGATCCGCATATTTGCGGGCACTGCCGGACACCTGCAAAATCACCAGCGATTTGGACTCTGCGCACCCGATAATGATGCCCTGGAGCTGCTCCATATTGTTAAAGTTGTAGGCCGGAATGGCATAACCGCCTTTCATGGCCCTTTTAAACATGTCTCGGGTGTTCACTAACCCCAGCTCGGTGTAATGCTTTGTATCTGCCATAGTTTCCTCCATTAAATTTGGCCATCGGTGGAGCACTTAAAATTTCGAAATGCAGACCCGCCCTGTAAAATGCTGCCGAAGGCAGCCCTCCTGCGGAGGATTCCACAGGGTAAAGATTTCGGATTTTGAATTCGCGATATGTTTGATACTCCAATCCGCAATCCGCAATCTAAAATCCGCAATTAATTTTAGCTCATTTTAGTTCAATTTAGGCAATTTAGATCATTTGTCAGAAAGAGCCGCCACTCCGGGTAAAATTTTGCCCTCCATAAATTCAAGTGAAGCACCGCCACCGGTGGACACATGCGACACTTTGTCGGCCACACCGGCCCGATCAACCGCCGAAGCGGAATCACCGCCACCGATGATCGTTGTAGCACCATTTGCGGTTGCGTCTGCCAGGGCGTTTGCAATCGCAAACGTGCCTTTGGCGATAGCTTCAATTTCAAAAACGCCCATGGGACCATTCCAGACAATGGTATTAGCTGCAGTGATTATGGAGCGAAATTTTTCAACCGATTGCGATCCAATGTCCAGGCCGTATGTATCGGCGGGAATTGCGTCTACTGCAACTTCTTTAAGGGTACCGACCTGGCGGGAATCGAAATCAAACGTATCCGACACCTTACAATCAACCGGCAGGACTATTCTTTCGCCATCTTTTGAGAGCAGCTCGCGAGCCAGATCGATTTTGTCGGCTTCCAGCAGGGATTTTCCGATTTCTTTCCCCTGGGCCTTAAAGAAGGTATAGGCCATCCCGCCGCCGATGATGATGGTGTCAACCCGGGGCAGCAGGCTGGCAATAATATCGATCTTACCCGAGATCTTGGCGCCGCCCAAAATGGCGACAAAGGGTTTATCCGGATTTTGCAGCACGCCGCCCAGATAGGCAATCTCTTTCATCAACAGATAACCGGCGGCACATTGATCGATATAATGAGTTACCCCTTCAGTAGATGCATGGGCCCTGTGGGCGGTGCCAAAAGCATCATTGACATAAACATCACCGAGTTTGGCCAGCCGGGCGGCAAAGTCCGAATCGTTTTCAGTCTCCTGGTTATAGAAGCGCAGGTTTTGCAACAGGAGTATTTCGCCTTCGCCAAGGGATTCTAAGGCGTCATCGACGTCAGGCCCGATACAATCGTCGACAAATTTCGTTTTTCTACCGAGCAGGGCGTTGAGTACTGTTACGCAGGGTTCTAAAGACATCTCGGGCACACGCTTACCCTTGGGCCTGCCCAGATGAGACATCAAAATCAGCTTGCCGCCGTTTCTGGTGATGTAATTGATGGTCGGCAGAGCGGCCCGGATGCGTTTGTCATTAACCACCTGTCCGTTTTCCAGAGGAACATTGAAATCAACGCGCATCAGCACGCGTTTGCCCTTCAAATCCAAATCTTCAACGGTCAGTTTGTCCATGCCTTTCTCCCGAAATGATATATTATTAATGGCCACAGACCCACACAGACATATTCACCCTGTTAAATTCCGCGAAGCGGACCTCCTATGGAGGATTTAACAGGGCAAGCAGACAAATCTTTTCCTCGGGCGACCCATCTTCGCTCTGGCGAGCTTCGCCGGGGCTAGCCCTGTCTGAGGAAAAACTGTATGCTCTGCGGGCAACAGTGCAAATCAACATAATAAATTTAATCCGACAACCGAATTTAATCCATCCCATAAGGTTATTGGAGGATATATTTTTTAATCGCGAAGCGATTGACAGTTTTTGTTCGGCCACAGCGTAAGCGGGTCGGCCGAACAAAAGTTAGTGTGAGTCTGTGTGGGTCTGTGGCTAATTCATCATTCATTTTTTCACCATCTCATGAAACACTCAGCCCTCAGACCTCATCACTCAGTCCTCTTATGCGAACGCGGCCAGCATGCCGATCAGATCCACGACCCGGTTTGAGTAGCCCCACTCGTTGTCATACCAGGAAACGATGCGGGCATAGCCGTCTTTCTGGGAATTGGTGGACAGGGCGTCGAAGATGCTCGAATGAGTATTACCGATGATATCGCTGGATACGAGGGGGGCCTCACTGTATTCGACGACAGCTTTCATCGGTCCTGCAGCCGTTTCCCGGACGGCCGCGTTAATATCATCGCGGGATGCATTTTTGCCCAGTCTGACGGCCAGATCTACGATCGAGCCGTCCGGTACCGGAACGCGCATCGCCAATCCGTCCAGCTTGCCCTGTAACTGAGGCAATACCTTTCCAACGGCTGCGGCAGCACCGGTGGTGGTCGGAATGATATTTTCACCAGCTGCCCGGCTGCGGCGGAAATCTCTGTGCGGGACATCCGCCAGACGCTGATCGTTGGTGTAAGCGTGCACCGTGGTGATGAATCCTTCTTCGATGCCAAAGGCCTCATCTAAGATTTTGGCAATGGGTGCCAGGCAATTTGTGGTGCAGGACGCGTTTGAAACGATGCGGTGTTCGGGTTTGAGCTCGTCGTCATTGACACCGATCACAATGGTTGCGTCAATTTCTTCTTTTGCCGGCACCGTCAGAATCACCTTCTCCGCTCCAGCGGCCATATGTTTTTCGAGCGGTTCGCGATGGCGGAACACACCGGTGGATTCAATTACAAATTGTGCGCCTAAATCCTTCCAGGGGATGTTCGCCGGATCGCGATGCTCGGTCATTACCACCCGCAGATTGTCAACGGTCATGGCGTCGGCTTCAGCGGTGACCTCCTTATCAAAGATGCCCATGACGGTGTCATATTTGAGGAGGTAAGCCAGCTGCTCGTTGTCAAACAGGTCATTGATCGCCACCACCTCGATGTCATCGCGATCACTGATAATTCGAAATACACTTCGGCCGATGCGGCCGAAACCGTTTATGCCAACTTGAATCGCCATTATGCGGCCTCCTTGTCTAATTCCATAAACTTATAAATTAAATCAACCACCCGATGGGCGTACCCCCAGCCGTTGTCATACCAGGCCAGGGTTTTGGAAACGCTGTCTTTCTGGACCATGGTCGCCATCGAATCAAAGGTGCTGGAATAGGTACTGCGAATGATATCGCTGGAAACGATAGGATCATCCTCATAGCTCAAGATTCCGCGCCATTTGTTCGATGCAGCTGCTGTTCGGATCACCTCGTTTATGGCCACTTCTGTTACCTTCTTCTCATGCCAGCATACCAGGTCCACCACCGACCCATTGGGGACCGGAACGTTCATGGAGGCACCGGTCAGCCGCCCGCTCAATTCCGGAATCAGATCAGTGACTACCTGAGCGGCATTGGTTTCCTGTGGAATGATATTTTCGGCGGCTGCGCGACCACGTCGTTTATCTTCTGAAGGTACATCCGCCAGGCGCTGTTGGTTGGTATAGGCATGAACGGTACTTAAAAATGCACGCTGAATACCAAAAGCCTCGTTGAGGATTTTAACCACCGGTGCGGCGCAATGGGCCGTGCAGGACCCATTAGAAACAATTTTGTGTTCCGCTTTCAGCTGATCATCGTTGACCCCCATCACCACGGTAATATCCGGTGGCGTTTTCTGGGGCACGCACAGAATCACCCGCTTGGCGCCTTGCTTCAAATGCCTTTCAAAGTCCTCCCGGGTGCGATACTGGGCGGTGGCTTCAATGACCACGTCCACTCCCAGATCCCCCCAGGGCACATCACCGGGCTGCTCTTCAGAAAGCATGGGAATCTGGCGGCCGACCACATAGAGATTATTTTCCTGGATGCTGACCTCGTCGGGGAAAGGCCCTAATATCGTATCAAAACGCAACAGATACTCCAGGGCCCTGTGATCGGCAATATCGCTGATAGCAGCAATTTTAATGTCTTCGCTCTGGTAAAGAATCCGAAAGAGATTTCTTCCGATCCTGCCAAAGCCCATTAAGCCGATTGTTGTTGCCATATGTCACCTCCTTGTCAGGGTCAAACATTTTCAGATTAATTCAGTTGATGTGGGCCATTATTTTTTTTCATCTATCTCAAAACCCAATGTTCCATTATTCCAGCATTCCAACATTCCAAGTGGAACAAAATCCCCTAATTTCAATGATTGGCCGCAACCAACTTGCTTTAACGCTATTGAAAGTCTATCGCAGAGATCTCCACAATACTGGGTGTATAGTCTTCCGGTGGTTCAAAGCCTAGAAGTGTCAGACAGGTTGCTGCCAGGCTGCTGATCCCCAGATCTGTGTGCGGCGAAAGCTTCATTTTGATACTGCCGTCAGGCACATACACATAGGCAAATACCGGATTGAGCGAATGCGCCGTGCGGGTCTTGGGTTTTCCGGTTTTTTCATCATAGATAACTTCGCCTGTTTTATAATCGCATTCGTACATGTCATCTGAATTGCCATGATCCGCCGAAACCACCAGAATACCGTCCACATTTTTTGCCGCCCTGACCAGTCGGGCAAGGCATAGATCGACGGTCTCAACCGCGATCTCAACGGCCTGGGGGATGCCCGTATGCCCCACCATATCGCCGTTGGCATAATTAAGGCGGATGAAATCGTACTGATTATTCTGAATGGCTTCAACGACTTTGTCGGTGATCTCGGCCGCCTTCATCCAGGGGCGTTGTTCAAAGGGAACAATGTCGGACGGCACCTCGATATAATCTTCCAAAGCATCGTCAAACTTACCGGATCGGTTGCCGTTAAAAAAATAGGTCACGTGGCCGAATTTCTGGGTCTCGCTGATGGCCATTTGCCGTATACCGGCGTTGACCAGATATTCGCCTACCGTGCGATCGATGCCGGGGGGGTTGACCAGGTATTTTTTGGGGATGAGGGCATCACCATCATATTGCATCATGCCGGCATATTTGACATTCAGCTTGGGTCCCCGTGAAAATTTGTCAAATTCATCATCCTCAAAGGCCATGCTGATCTCGATGGCCCGGTCGCCGCGGAAGTTGAAGAAAATGACGCTGTCATTTTCGGTTATCGGGCCCAGCGGGGTTTTGCCCCTGGCAATGACAAATGGCGGCAGATCCTGATCGATAGCATCCGGATTTTCAGTGCGCAACGTTTCAATTGCCTCCCGGGCCGATCTGAATGTGCGGCCCTCGCCCAGGACATGGGTTTTCCAGCCCCACTCAACCATGCCCCAATTGGCCTGGTAGCGGTCCATGGTGATTTGCATGCGACCGCCGCCGGATGCAATCACAAAATCAATGTCGCTGTCCTCTATAAGCGCAGATAAAAAATTCTCGAGTCGGTCGACATATTCCAGGGCCGAGGTCGGCGGCACATCGCGCCCATCGAGCAGGATGTGTACGCAGGCTTTTTTAACACCCTGGGTTTTGGCCTCGGTCAGCATGGCCTCCAGGTGATCAATATGACTGTGCACGTTGCCGTCCGAGAAAAGGCCCATAAAATGCAGTTTGGAATCATGTTGCACCACGTTTGCGATGAGTTCTTTCCAGACATCTCCCTCAAACAGAGTACGGCTTTCGATGGATTCATTCACCAGGCGGGCGCCCTGAGCAAAAACGCGGCCGCAGCCGATGGCATTGTGGCCGATTTCGCTGTTGCCCATATCCTTATCCGAGGGCATGCCCACGGCCGTTCCATGGGCCTTGAGCTTGGCGGCCAGGGCATTTTGGGCCAGCCAGTCCAATGTGGGCGTGTTGGCCCGGCTGACCACATCGCCTTCCGCGCAGGTACCGATGCCGACACCATCTAAGATCGCCAGAACAACAGGCCCCTCGGGTCCCTTGAAACGTTTTGACTTTTTTAACGGTTTCATTACATCCTTGAGTAGTGCAAAAAGATATTTTCGATATCCTAAAGCCAGCCATAGACAAAGCGTCTGTTGTAAAACGGCCTTGACAGCTCACCTCGGCAAGCTGATATCGTTTAGCATCGGATCCAAGGTCATTCTAATCATCGAGAGTGGCTTAGTCTTTTACCAAATGTGTGTTGTCGGTATCATCGCCAAATTTTTCTGAATCTGACGGCGATGTCGCTCGTTTGACCAGAAAATAACCGACCGTCAGCACCAGCATGAGTGCCGCTATGCCGAGCAGCATTTCATACGTTATTAATTTGTAGTCAATCACGATGATCTTTCTGGCAACTGCAATTATCGCAACCAGCACAATCACCTCGGCATGAAAAACATCTTCCTCGAAATACACTTTGACGGTTTCAACCAGCTCCAGACCAATCAAGACCATCAGGAAAAAGGCGAATACCGTCAGCATCTCCTTAACGTTTAAAAGAAGTATTGGGGGGGCAAGAAGCTGCTGAACCAGGATGATGGCAAGTTCGATAGTTGAAGCCAACAAGGCAATCATCATCATCACAAGCAGGGCCAAAATGATGAAACGTTCGAATTTATGCAAGATATTCTTCGCCGTCATCCCTGACCTCCTATGCGCAATAGTGAATTGGTGTTGCGTTCCTATGATGCGATATTAGATTTATAAATTGGTTCTTGCTTTCTGTGGGCGATCAGTAGCGAAGCTCGGCGGCAGCTTTCTTAAGGACCTCAGCGCTCTTTTGAAGCGCTTTTTCCTCCTTATCTGAGAGCATCGGCTGAATGGTCGTGTCGATCCCCTTGGCTTTAAGTACCCGCGGCAGGGAAAGACTGACGTCGATAAGCCCTTCGATATTTGAAAGCGTCAGGACCGCACCTTCGTCGTCTTCAATAGCGCGTGCAATTCTGGCTATTCCGGCGCCAATGCCGTAGTAGGTCGCGCCTTTGCCTTCTATAATGCGATAGGCAGCATTGCGCACGCCATCATCGATGGTTTTCTTGATTTCATCTGTTAGCGGCCGGTCGATTTGAACAGCGAATTCCTCGACCGGCACCCCCCCGACCTTGCCGGTTGACCACGCCAGTACTTCCGAATCGCCGTGTTCGCCCAGAACGTAAGCATGCACCGAGTGCGGTGCAATGCCGAGATGTTCGGCCAAAAGGGTTCGAAAACGCGCGGTGTCAAGAATGGTGCCGGAGCCGATGACACGCTGGGCCGGCAGACCGGAAATGTGGGTGACCACCTGGGTCATGATGTCGACGGGGTTGGAGACAATCAGCAGGATGGTATCCGGTGTATGCTCCAGGACCCTGGGCACCACATTTTGAAAAACCCGGACGTTGCGTTCCAGAAGCTTCAGGCGGGTCTCACCCGGTTTTTGCCCCACACCGCAGGCCAGCACCACCAGATCAGCATCTTTGAGTTTGGGGTAATCACCGGCAATCACCCGGATCGGTTCGCTGAATGGCGTGGCGTGCAGAATATCTTCGGCATGCGCTCTCGCCAGATCTGCATTTAAATCAACGAGTATCAGCTCATTGGCCTTGCCTTCAAGCGCAATGGCAAATGCGCCCGAGCTGCCGACATAACCACAACCCACTATTGCAACCTTCATTGGTGCTGCCTTTCTGAACGGCCTCTTTCAGGCGAGTCGTGCTATTTACCAGTTATTTTTTTCGAAAATGTCTGAAAGTCGTTGGATTTCCCTTAGGTACATAGGGTAACATAAGCCCCGCGTTTGGTTCGTCAAGTCTTCGCTAACGGTTCTGATTTTGGGTATCTATTTTGAGAAAAAGAATAAAAAATATGGCAATAAAAACAGTGAAGGCATTCTTATCCCACCAAACTAAGATGAAGATTGCCGTATCATGGTCAAGATAGGAATCGTTTAGACGAACAGAAGAAAATCTACTATTTTACCCCAAGATCAATGCAAAATTTCATAAATTGTTTGACTGGCTAAATCAAGCGCTTTCTTCTATCGACGCGTATAGTGCTTTCGCATCTAAAGACTGCCTTAAGCGCTGATGATCAACACTTTATCAATTTGAATCGGCTTCGGCTGTACAGGCTTCGGCCTGGTTTTTGATGGCCGTCATCAATTGTTGGGTCAGCCGATGAAGGCGTTTGGTAATGAAGATGAGTTTGCTGAGCCACAGCAAAGGGCCGCGGAAGCTTTCACTGCTTGTCAGCCGCACATAGTCTTCTTTTTCTTCGAAAGTAAAACTGTGCACCGCCTTTACGCCAAAACGGCTTCCTGCCCAGATGACTTCCTTGCCCGGATCACATTTGGTTATGGTGGGCATGACTTTAATCGGCAGGTAATAGGGCCGCATTTGAAAGGTAAAACAAGTATTTTCGGCCATGCTGTCGCCGGAGACGATGCAGCAATTTTCGATAACCGTGTTCCAGCTATGCCAGTCTTCCATGGTAGAGAAGACGCGCCAGACAACCGGCAATGGCGCGCGGATATCAATACTTTCTTCGATGATCATTGTTTTTTCCTAATAGCGTCGATTTAGATTCCGACAGGTTATGGATGCATCCGACGGTTTGTTCGGCAATTTCATATTCCTCGTTGGTGGGAATAACCAGGACTCTAACGGTGCTATTTTCCGATTGAATGTCAAATGCTTCTTTGGATTTGCGATTGTTCTTGTCTGAATCTACGGCAATACCCAGATGCACCAATCCCTGGCAGGAACCGGCCCGAATCAAAGGGGATTTTTCGCCAATTCCGGCCGTAAAAACCAGCGCATCCAGCCGGCCCAGAATGGCGAAATAGGCACCGATATATTTTTTAATACGGTAGCAAACCATTTCGATGGCCAGCTGTGCTGCGGAATCGCCCTCCTGGGCCCGTTTTTCAACCTCGCGCATATCATTGACACCGCAAATTCCTTTGAGACCGCTGTTTTTATTCAGTAAGGCTTCCATTTCATCTCGCGTCATACCGGTTTTTCTTTTCAGATAAAAAATGATGGCCGGATCGATATCACCGCAGCGGGTCCCCATGATCAATCCTTCCAGCGGCGTCATGCCCATGGAGGTGTCAATGCTTTGACCCTCTGTTACGGCGGCCGCGCTGGCACCGTTACCCAGATGCAGCGTGATCAGGTTCAAAGAATCCAGCGGGCGGCCCAGCATTTTGGCAGCCTCTCTGGCAACATAGCTGTGAGATGTGCCGTGAAATCCATAGCGGCGCACATGTTGGGTTTCATATAGATCCTGGGGAATGGCATAGCGATAGGCATGTTCCGGCAGTGACTGGTGAAAAGCCGTGTCAAACACGGCCACCTGGGGCACCTCCGGCGCGCTTTGCCTGGCGACTTCAATACCCAGCAGATTAGCCGGGTTGTGCAGCGGGGCCAGGGGGCTCAAACGGCGAATATTGTCGATGACCTTTGGGTTGATTACGGTGGGTTTTTTAAATTCCTCGCCGCCGTGTACCACCCGATGTCCGATACCGGACAGTTCCCTGGTGTTTTTAAGGGCGCCGGATTCAGACAGGGCGGCGCCGATAAACTCAAATCCCGCTCGATGATCGGCCACTGCAACGGTTTTCTCGATTTCATCCATTTCCCCCTGAGCGTTGCGCGTCTGATGGTTGAGTCGGCTCTGGTCTTCGCCGATCTGCTCCACAAGACCGGAAGCCAGCACCGTTTTGGTGCTCATATCAAAAAGACGATATTTGATCGAAGAACTTCCCGAATTAAGGACAAGAATTTTCATGTTTTCCTTTTTTGACAGGATTTACAGGACTTTGAAGATTATTTCTTTCTCACTTCCCAGAAGGAAATGAGAAAACTCAATCCGCTTGCGGCGGAAACAATCTTTGCCAATATGGGTCTGAATTTATTATTTAGTCAAATGTGC
>JASFGH010000075.1:0-11158 GCA_050123865.1 Desulfobacterales bacterium
CATCTTCAAAGTGGTAGTCGCGATAGTTGCGGGTGCCCAGAATAGCCAGTTCATCCGCCCAGTCAATATAACCGGCCCCGCCATGCTCTTTCATAGTTTTGAACTCCGGCGAATCTTTCATCTGCCACAGATAGCGCTTGATGGCTTCATGGTTGTCATTTTTAGGGCGAAATGCAACCGCAGACTTTTGGGCCTTGACAACAATCGCCTTCAAATTCTTTGAACCCATGACGGTGCCCATGCCGGTACGCCCGGCCGCGTGATCCCGATGGGTGATAATACAGCCGAAAAGGCATCCCTTTTCACCTGCCGGGCCGATCGACAGAACCTTTAACTTTTCAGTGCCCAGTCTTTCTTTTAGTAAGGCCTCAGTTTCCCATGTGTCCTTGCCCCAGAGCGATTTAGCGTTGCGAAGCTCAATGGTGTCACCATCGATCCAGAGGTATACCGGTCTCGAAGCCCGACCACGGATGACCAGTTGTTGGATATTGCACAATCGCAGGCTGACGCCGAACCCGCCGCCGACGTTGGAGCCACCTAAAATATGCGTCAAGGGAGACAGGGCGTTGATATGCAGCCTGGAAGAAGCCGGTGCTGCCGTGCCGGTCAGCATACCACAGGACAAGGTTAGAATGTTTTGGGGCCCCAGGGGATCGGTTCCGGGAGGGATTTGATCGTAGAGGAGTTTGATATTCATGCCGCGACCGCCCAGATAATGGTATTCTGCATCCTCAGGGCATGCGCTCAGATGCCATTTTTCGGCGGATAAATCAATTTCAAGGATATTTCCCAACAAACCCATCGCTTACAGCTCCCAACCCATAAGAAGTGGGGACGTGCAAACCCACTTTAGTCTCCAGAATTTTTACTCTAAAGAATCGAATACCGGGTGTCAAGAAAGATTGTGATGCCCGGGGACATAACCATCTGCCACTATCTCTCTTATTGTATATTTCGGTTGAAGGCCTAAAGAGGTTAAGCAAAATTTGGTGGCAAACTATTGAAAACAATACGTTTAAGCAAAGATGCCGGGTGGGAGGGATATGAGGTCAAATAAGGCAACTAAATTTATTGTAGATCGCCCACTTTTTTTTCAACCGCATTTAATATTTTACCATTGCGCATCAACTGCTTAACGGCTTCGATGTCGCTTGACAGAATACGGTCCTTTTCAAGGTGAGGGACCGCCTTGCGGATAACCCGGTAGGTCGCCAGCGTGCCTTCACCGGGTTTCATATTGGTAAATAAATCCAGCGCCTGGGCGGCACACAAAAGCTCGATGGCAATGACATCTCCAGTGTTGCGAACAATTTCTCTGCATTTGCGCGCGGAGATCGTTCCCATCGAGACATGGTCTTCCTTATTCGCTGAAGTGGGGATCGAATCAATACTGGCCGGATGACTGAGCACCTTGTTTTCGGACACAAGGGCCGCAGCGGTGTACTGCACCAGCATAAATCCGGAATTCAGCCCGCCGTCATCCACCAGAAAGGCCGGTAAACCGCTAAGCTTGGGATTGACCAGGCGTTCGATCCGTCGTTCTGAGATATCCGCCAGTTCGGCAACCGCCATTGCCAGGAAATCCATCGCCAGCGCCACCGGTTGGCCATGAAAGTTGCCGCCCAGCAGGAACGTATCGGCATCCGGAAATATCAACGGATTGTTGGTCGCAGAATTCATCTCGGTCTCAATGACGCCTAAACAATAGCGGATGGCATCCCGGGTGGCCCCATGAACTTGCGGCGAACACCTTAAGGTATAAGCATCCTGGACACGGCCGCAATCCTTATGGGAGGTAATGATTTCGCTGTTTTGCGTAATGCGGGCCATGTTATCAGCCGCGGCCGCCTGACCGGGATGGGGCCTGACCTCGTGGATTTTAGGATCAAATTCAGTGCGGCTGCCCATCAGCACCTCCAGGCTCATGGCGGCGGCAATGTCGGTTAATTTAGCCAGCAGACCGGCGTCATAAACCGCCAGTCCGCCGATGGCCGTCATCACCTGGGTGCCGTTGACCAGCGCCAGACCTTCGCCGGCTTCCAGCTGCAACGGCTTCAGACCGCATTTGTTGAGTGCCTGGCGACCGGTTAGCGGTTGCCCCTTGTAAAAGGCTTCCCCCTTTCCGATCAGAACCAGTGCCAGATGAGCCAACGGCGCCAGATCGCCGCTGGCACCCACCGAGCCTTTTTCAGGAACAAGCGGGCACACCCCCCAGTTCAAAAGCGCAACCAGTTGCTGCACGGTTGACAGTTGAATACCCGAATGACCTTTGGCCAGATCTTTTATGCGCAATGCCAGAATACCTCTGACGGTTTCCTCATTAAACGGTCTGCCGACGCCGGCAGCATGGCTCATCAGGATGTTTTTTTGAAGCCGGCGGGTATCGGTTCTGGAAATGGAAACATCACTCAGTGCGCCAAATCCGGTGGTGATGCCATAAATTCTGCGCTCCTCCTGCACCCAGCGCTCGATCAGGTGGCGGCTTTTTTGGATCTGCTTTTCAGCATCAGCGGTCAATTGTACCTGAGCACCTGATCGCGCTATGGCGATCAGATGTTGCAGGGTCATGCCTTCCACACCCAGGTATATGGTTTTCATAATATGGCCCCACTTTAAAAAGTTGTTGCAAAAATGCATCTAACGCCCAAGGGCTGCGTTGCAAACCGATTCAAAATGCTCACATACTAGTGTGTATGCTCCGCTTTCGAATCGGCTTGCGCCTTGCCTTTAGACGTAATCTACTATTTTTGAAACAACTTTAAATATTTGCTGAAAATTGCTTCAGATTAGCATAAACGGTTGAACAAGGCGTTGTCAAATATTACCTTGCAAGGATTTTCAATACAAGTTATCTTGCACGCAATCAACGCTCGTCTAAATAATGTATTTCATTTGGGCCTGAAAGATGGACGCTTCCACATTTGGCAACTTCAACAAAAATGAGTCCCGATCATGAGAAAATAATATGCTTCTGGGCTTACACACCTACAGCCTTTATTTACACGGCATCGGACAGGCCTGGGCCGACTTTAACCTGCCCTGGCCCAGGCAATTGAGCACCTTCGAACTTCTGGATCAGGCAGTTCACTGGGGCCTTGATGGCCTGCATCTGGATGACGGCGTTCTGGAAAATCTGGAACCAGATTATTTAAAAGAAGTGGGCGCGGCAGCCCGGGAACGGGATCTGTATCTCGAATACAATTTTTCTCTGGACCTCGGCGGTCAGGGGATCGGCATCCAGCACGATCTGGCAGAGGCGATTGCTACGGCACGGGCGCTGGGCGCGGATATCGTCAAAGTCAGCATGGACCTCATCCGACCGCGGCCGGTGGCAGCCAGCCGCTTCCATCCGGATGTGATGGACCAGATCAAATCCGTGGCCTCCCGGCTAAAGCAAATGATCCCGGTAGCCGAAGCCGCCGATGTTAAAATTACGGTTGAAAATCATTGTGACACGTATTCGGAAGAGATTCTCTGGCTGCTAGACCGGGTCGACCACCCGCGGGTCGGCGCCTGTATCGATACCGTCAATGCCTTTATGGTCATGGAAGATCCGATGGTGGCCATTGAAAATCTGGCACCTCGTGCCTATACGAATCATTTTCGGGACGACCGCATCGAATTTCAACGCTATGGGTGCAAGCTTACCGGGACCGCCGTCGGTGACGGCGACATCGATATGAAGCGCGCCTATGAGATTATCAAAACCCAGTCACCCATGAATCGCATCAACATCGAGACCGAGATGGAAATTCCCATCGACGATATGGAAACGGCCCTGAGAATGGAAAAGGAGACGATTGAGCGCAGCATTAAGTATTGCCGGGAAATCCTGGGTATAATCAAGGACGATACGCGTTAAGGAAAATGGTCATGCACAATAATAAAGAAATTTCAAAGGCAATGACGATTAAACTGGAAGACATGTTTGAGGACCTGCCCGAGATGCCGCCGTTTACCGAAGGCATCCGTCGCGCCCCGGCCCGCCAGTTCGCGCTCAATCGGCAAGATACTAAACTGGCCTTAAAAAACGCCCTGCGCTACATCCCGCAAAAATGGCACCAACAGCTGGCACCCGAATTTTTGGAAGAACTTATGTCCCGGGGCAGAATTTATGGGTATCGATTTCGGCCCGCAGGCTATATCAAAGGCCGGCCAATCGATGAATACCAAGGTTCCTGCATCGAGGGCCGGGCATTTCAGGTCATGATTGACAACAACCTGGACTTTGATGTCGCGCTTTACCCCTATGAATTGGTGACCTACGGCGAAACCGGGCAGGTCTGCCAGAACTGGATGCAGTATCATCTCATCAAAAAGTACCTTGAAGCGCTGAATCAGGAGCAAACGCTGGTCATGGATTCGGGCCACCCGCTGGGGTTGTTCGCTTCCTCGCCGGAGGCACCGCGGGTGATCATTACCAATGGCCTGATGGTGGGCTGTTTTGACGATCCGCAAAACTGGAACCGGGCCGCGGCCCTGGGCGTTTCCAACTACGGCCAGATGACTGCCGGGGGCTGGATGTATATCGGGCCTCAGGGAATTGTACACGGAACTTTCAGCACCATTCTCAACGCCGGCCGTGACAAACTCGGCATACCGGCCGATCAGGATTTGACCGGCCGTTTATTTGTCTCTTCCGGTCTGGGAGGGATGAGCGGCGCCCAGGGCAAGGCCGTCGAAATCGCCAACGGGGTGGGTATTATTGCCGAAGTCGATTATTCCCGAATTGAAACCCGGCTCAAGCAAGGATGGGTGAACCGGGTAACGGAGGAACCGGCCGAAGCATTCAAGGCTGCTGCTCAATGCCAGCAGCAAAAACAGAGCATTGCGATCGCCTTTTACGGCAACGTGGTCGATCTGCTGGAATATGCCGTCAATCACAATACCAAGATCGATCTGTTATCGGATCAGACCTCCTGCCATGCGGTATATGAAGGCGGCTATTGCCCTCAGGGGATTTCTTTTGAGGAGCGCACCGAAATGCTGCGCTCCGGTCATGCCGGATTCAAGGAAATGGTCGACGCCACCCTGCGGCGCCACTATGAGCTCGTCAAAACCCTGGCGGATCGCGGCACTTACTTTTTTGATTACGGCAACAGTTTCCTCAAGGCCGTCTTCGATGCCGGCGTCAGTGAAATCTGCAAAAACGGTAAAGACCCCATTGATGGGTTTGTCTTCCAATCCTATGTCGAAGACATCATGGGGCCGATTCTTTTTGATTACGGCTATGGTCCCTTCCGATGGGTCTGCCTGAGCGGAAAGGAAGAAGATCTAGCCAAGACCGACCGGGCCGCCATGGAATGCATCGATCCCGAACGGCGATTTCAGGATCGTGATAATTACGTCTGGATTCGGGATGCTCAGAAAAACAAGCTGGTGGTGGGCACCAAAGCCCGGATCTTATACCAGGATGCCATGGGGCGCATGAACATCGCTTTAAAGTTTAACAAGATGGTCCGCAACGCTGAAATAGGTCCGGTGATGCTGGGCCGCGATCACCACGATACCGGCGGTACGGATTCGCCCTTCAGGGAAACCGCCAACATCAAAGACGGCAGCAATATCACCGCCGATATGGCGGTTCACTGCTATGCCGGCAATGCCGCCCGGGGGATGAGCCTGGTGGCCCTGCACAACGGCGGCGGCGTGGGCATCGGCAATGCCATCAACGGCGGTTTTGGACTGGTTCTAGACGGCAGCGAGCGGGTCGATGCCGTCATCCGCCGCGCGATTCCCTGGGATGTCATGGGGGGTGTGGCCCGGCGGGCCTGGGCGCGCAATGAAAATTCTATTGACGCCAGCATCCAGTATAACGAAATGCGCAAAGGCGCAGACCACATTACCATTCCCTATATTGCTGATGATAAAATGATCAAAAAGCTGGTCACAGAAAAGTTCAATGAAAAAGCCTAGTGCATGTAATTAAAATTGGAAATTAGGAATTCGGATTTATTTTAGGGCGTCATACTTGAATAAACAATGCAATTAGAAAAGGTCGTGTGATATGTCCAGCATGAAGAAGACAATGGAATGTGTACCCAATTTCAGCGAAGGCCGTGATGCAAAAAACATCGAAAAAATCGTGGAGCCCTTTCGCGAACAAAAGGGGGTCAAACTTCTCGACTATCAAACAGATGAAGATCACAACCGGATGGTGGTTACGGTGGTCGGAGAGGCGCAGGCCCTCAAAACCGCCGTCATCGCCGCAATGGGCTGCGCCATAGAAGTCATCGATATGAATTCCCACCGGGGCCAACACCCGCGCATGGGGGCCATCGACGTGGTTCCATTCATTCCTATTCGAAACGTCAGCATGGAAGATGCCATCGCCTTTTCCAAAGAAGTCGCACGGGAAGCCGCCCGACAATATTCGCTTCCCATTTTTCTGTATGAACGCTCGGCCAGCCGTCCCGAACGACAAAATCTGGCCACCATCCGCAAGGGCCAGTATGAGGGCATGGCTGAAAAAATAAAGCAGCCGGAATGGAAACCGGATTTCGGGCCGGCTCAAATCCACCCCACCGCCGGCGTGACCGCTATCGGGGCCCGCATGCCGCTGGTGGCCTATAACGTCAACCTGGACAGCGACAACATCGAAATCGCCAACGCCATAGCCAAAAAGGTTCGGCACATCAGCGGCGGCCTTAGATACTGTAAGGCCATCGGCATTGAATTGAAGGACCGCGGACTGGTGCAGGTATCGATGAACATGACCGATTACACGCAGACCGCTATATATCGCGCTTTTGAGTTGATCAAAGTCGAAGCCCGCCGCTACGGCATCAAGGTGGTCGGCAGTGAAATCGTCGGGCTGCTGCCCATGGAAGCGCTGATGGATACGGCCGCCTATTATCTGGGGCTCGAGAATTTTTCTGTCGACCAAGTGCTGGAATCGCGCATCTGGGAATAATTTTTGTTAATGGCTGATGCCATTAACAGGTTTCAGGTTTCGGGTGTCAGGTGTCAGGCCTTCGGTGGCTGGTTTCTAGATTTGTATGCTTCGTAGCAATAACGGTCACATGTTTGCTGCATTTTCAGATATCAGTCGTATGTTCCCTGACACCAGACACCAGTTTTTAAGGGCACCTCATAAAAACAGTTACTTTGATGGAAAAAGACAATGAATGGTAATCTGATAATAAAGAATGCGGCTGAGCTTGTGACCTGCAGCGGGTTTGCCGCTAAAAAGGGCGCGGAGATGGCCGATCTGAAAATCATCAAAAACGGGGCTGTGTTGATAATAAATGGGATCATCGAGGCTGTCGGCCAGAGCATGGATATCGAAAAGCAATTAAAAAAAGGCGACGTCGATCAATCCGAATTTGATACAATTGATGCCCGGGGCAAGGCTGTGCTGCCGGGTTTTGTGGATTCGCACACCCATCTGGTGTTCGGCGGCTACCGTGCCGAAGAGTTTTCCTGGCGCCTGCGGGGCGACAGTTATATGCAAATCATGCAGCGCGGCGGCGGCATCGTCAACACCGTAGAGGCCACGCGGCAGGCTTCGGCCGAAGAATTGTTGCGAGCCGGCATCAAGCGGCTCAATTCCATGCTGTCGTTTGGGGTGACCACAGTGGAGGGCAAAAGCGGATACGGCTTAAACTGTGAGACCGAAATCAAGCAGCTGGATGTGATGGCCCGCCTGGATCAAATTCACTACCTGGATGTGGTGCCAACTTTTTTAGGCGCCCATGCGGTTCCGCCGGATTATAAAGGCAAACAGGACGCCTTTATCGACTTTTTGATCTCAGATGTCCTGTCCCGGGTCACCGAGCAGCAGCTGGCGGAATTCTGCGATGTTTTCTGTGAAAAAGACGTTTTTTCGATCGACCAATCCCGCCGCCTGCTGACGCGGGCAAAGGACCTGGGGCTGAAATTAAAACTGCATGCAGATGAAATCGTCCAGCTGGGCGGCGCCGAGCTGGCAGCAGAGCTCGGGGCCGTTTCGGCGGATCACTTGCTCCAGGCTTCCGACCGGGGCATCAAAGACATGGCGGCCGCCGGGGTCGTCGCTACGCTTCTGCCGGCCACGGCCTTTAGCCTCAAGGAACCCTATGCCGATACCCGCAAAATGATCGATGCAGGCTGTGCCGTGGCACTGGCCACCGATTTTAACCCAGGAAGCAGCTTTACCGAATCCATCCCGCTGGTGTTTGCTCTGGCAACCCTTTATATGAACATATCCACGGAAGAAGCCGTCAGTGCTCTGACCATCAATGGTGCCGCCGCTCTTGATCGGGCAGATCAAATCGGCAGCATCGATACCGGCAAGAAGGGCGATGTGATCGTTTTAGAATTTCCATCCTACACTTATATTCCATACCACCTGGCGGTGAGCACCGTCGAAAAAGTAATCAAACAGGGCAACCTGGTGTATGACAAAGAAAAAGGAGGCATCATCCATTGCTAAAAGACCTAACCATAAGCGAATTTTTGGAGCAGACGGCTTCGGCAGAACCCCTGCCTGGTGGCGGTTGCACGGCAGCCCTCAATGCCGCCCTGGCAGCCAGCCTGACGGAAATGGTGGCCAATTTAACCATCGGCCGCAAGCAATTTCGTGCAGTTGAAGAGGACATGCAAAAAATTGCGCAGGCCGCAGCGGATCTGCGTGAAAAGCTAGCGAACGATATCGAAAACGATGCGCAGGCCTATCATGAAGTGCTGGCGGCTTTAAAACTGCCGAAGACCACAGACGAAGACAAAAAACAGCGCTCCAGTGCCATTCAACAAGCATTTAAAACCGCTGCAACGGTCCCGCTGGGCGTTGCCCGGGACGCAGTACAGATAATGGATCTGTCTGCCCGGGCCATCAAAGACGGAAACCCCAATGCCGTTTCCGATGGCGCCGTGGCCGTCCTGGCGGCGCGCACGGCAACCATGGCAGCCGCCTACAATGTAAAGATAAATTTAAGCGCCATCAAAGATTCAGAATTTGTTGCTGAATTGTCGCGGGAAATCGAAGAACTTAAACATCAGGTAATCGAGAAAGAAAAAGAGATTCTGGTACAGGTCAATATCTAAATGCTTCCGACCATCTATATTTAAAGGTCATACAGGACTTTACCATCAGAATAATTGCATCCAACACGAACCCGCTCATCTTATTGAATAGCAATCGAGATGTAAAATAAGCTTGGGTGAATGTGATCACCAAAGTTGATATTCATTTTTCGTGTCTTTACCATTTTGAAATTTCAATGGCAAAGGCAGTTGACGGTATTTTTTGATATTGGTCTCTATATCATCAAAATTTGAAACTGATATTCCAAGTAATCTGACCTTCTTTTTGCCTGCGTCAGTTTTAGATAGCAATGGTCGGATGTATTTCATAATTACCGCAGCATTATCAGCTGCTTCGTCAATAGTGGCGCTTCTGGTTATGGATTGAAAATCACAATATTTCACCTTTAGTGTGATCGTCCTCCCTTTAGCGTCTCTTTTCATCAATGAGTTTTCCAATCTAACAGCAATGTCATCCAGTATCTCAAACATCCGATCCGTATCGTCAATATCCTCAGAGAAGGTCGTCTCTTTGCCGATTGATTTCCTAATCCTGTTGGGCTCAACCGGTCTTTTATCCAATCCGTGGGCGATGTCATAAAAATATCCGCCGGATTTTCCAAAAATCTGTATCAACTGCTCCTTTTCGTATTTTTTTAGGTCAGCGCCGGTTTTGATCCCGAGGTTGAGCATTTTTTCCTCTGTGACTTTACCGACTCCGAAAAATTTTCTGATTGGCAACTTATCGATAAATTCGTCTGCCATGTCCGGCGTGATAACTGTAATTCCATCCGGTTTATTTACATCTGAAGCAACTTTTGCCAGAAATTTGTTAAAGGAAACTCCGGCTGATGATGTAAGTCCACCTGTTTTCTGAAAAATCTTTTTTTTCAATTCCCGAGCGATCAGAGTCGCTGACGGCGTCCGGTTGTAATTTTCGGTGACATCAAGAAACGCCTCATCCAGCGATAAAGGTTCAACAAGATCAGTATATTCATAGAAAATTTCCCTGATTTGTGCTGAAACCGATCGATATACATCAAATCTTGACCGGATAAATATGGCATCAGGGCACAACCGATATGCAATTGCTGCTGGCATTGCAGAATGAACACCGAATTTTCTGGCTTCATAGGAACACGCGGCAACAACGCCCCTTGCTTGAGGATCACCTCCGACAATCACGGGTTTGCCTTTCAGTTCGGGTCTGTCCCTTTGCTCGACTGAAGCATAAAACGCGTCCATGTCGACATGAATTATTTTGCGGATAGATTGCATGAAATTTAGTCAAATTAAAAAATTTGCAATACTATATCATAGAAGGGTGTATTTAAAATAGTAGATACAACAACTCTTTGAAATTCCAAAAAACTTTAAGGACTTCAGTCGTAATTGATTGCATTTTTCAACGGTATTGTTTTAATAAAATCACGATCATCTCAATGTGCCAGCATTCGAATGATATTCGGTGAGAAGTTCAGTGATTGGTCAAAATTCCAAGTAAAATGGTAATCACATCAATTTTTTGTGATTAATAATTTATCTATCATGGAAAATTTAAAACCGCCCAGAAACCCTAGATCAAGAATAAATCTAAAAGACAGCGATTTAAGAAAGGGACCCAAAGACAGGCGTAAGGTCCACACCTATATCGCCAATGATATATGAAACCGAGCGGGAATGCGACACGAAGTCGCGTATTTTGAATGTTCAGCGAAGGCATTAAGTCTTCAATTAATATTACAACTTAGGAGGGAGTGGGAACAGAGTCTGAGCGACTTTATCCTACCGACTTGTCAAAGAGCTTCGGTCAAAATCGGCAAGTTCAGCGTAGCTAAAGGACTTGGCATTGCATATTTGCTATCCTGTTTTTCTTCTCAAGCTCTCAGCAAAAAATGCCGAAATTTGATTTGTGGAGTCTAAAAAGAAAAAATCCCTCACCGTCAATCAAAAAAACGTAAAGCACGTTTGTTACACGATTAGGAAGTATCAGCTCATCGGAATTAAACCACCCGTATCTATTTTTGTTGAGCTGAAGATGGCGAAATTTCTTGCACGGCTTGAATGGCAAGCTAAGGTTGAAGATTAGAGCGTTTGTCATAATAGCGCACCGATACAGGCAGTTTTTTGAGTCTTTTTGGGATTATGAATAACG
>JASFGH010000076.1:0-11131 GCA_050123865.1 Desulfobacterales bacterium
GCTTCAGGGCTGAGTATCATATTCGGGCTGATGGATGTGATTAATTTTGCCCATGGGGTTTGCTTTGCCTATGGGGCCTATGTGGCCTTTAGTGTCTTTGAGTACTTAAACGCATGGGTAACGGCGGATTCGGTCTTTCTGAACTTTGGGATCTTCTTCATTGCCATCGTCGCCGCTTTCATCGTTGTTGCGGCGGTGGGGATGGTTGTTGAAAGGGTGCTGGTCCGCCGGGTATACGGTTCCCATCTGTTTCAGATCCTGATTACCTTTGGGGGTATGGTCGTGCTTACGGAACTGATCCGCATTATCTGGGGACCGAACGACGAGGTAATGCCCAAGCCGGTATCGTTTGCCGGAAATTGGAACATCTTTGATATTATTATTTTAAAATATCCCATTTATGCCATTGCGCTGGGATTGATCGTTTACGCTGTCATACAGCTCGTATTAAAAAAGTCCAAGGTCGGCAAAATCGTGCGGGCCGGGGTTGAGAACCCGGAAATGGTCCAAGCCATGGGTCACAATATCTTCCTGCTATTTACAGGCGTCTTTGCGGTCGGGGCCGGTCTGGCTGCCGTCGGGGGATTGACCATGGCCATCTTCAACCTGCAGGTATATCCGGACATGGGGGGGGCCTACCTCATCTTTGCCTTTATCATTGTCATTATCGGGGGCTTGGGGAGTGTCACCGGATCCCTGGTGGGGGCCCTGATCGTAGGTCTATCATACAATTATGTGGCCTACCTGTTGCCCCCGCTGGCGGTAGGCGTCAATATCCTGATTATGGTCATTATTCTCCTGATCAAACCAACGGGTCTTTTCGCGGCCGGAAAATAACGAGGTCAAGCTATGACAGAGCAGACACCGGTTCAAATTTTTCGCAGACAGGAAAGACAGAAGCAATACCGGAGCGGCACCTTCTTTTTGAAGCTCGCTGTATTGCTCCTTTTTATTCTGGTGCCCTTCCTTTTTCCATCGTTCAAATCGTTGGATCTTGCCTTAAAAATCATGATTTTTGCCGTCCTGGTAGCCAGTTTCGACATCCTGCTGGGTTATACGGGGATTCTCTCTTTCGGGCATGTCATGTTTTTCGGTATTGGTGCTTACAGTGTTGCCTTGCTGATCGGCAAATACGGCAACCCGACTTATATTAATCTTGTCATCGGTTTCATCGTTGCCTTGGGCATTACTTCGGCCCTGGCCCTGATTGTCAGCTTTCTCTCGTTGCGCGTAAAGGCCATATTCTTTGCCATGGTGACCCTGGCGATCGCCGAGTTTGCCATCATCCTGGCCACTAAATTGAGTGGTTTTACCGGTGGAGAAGACGGCATCATCATGAGCATGCCGGGGATCTTCAAGGTATCATTTAATATGGGAAAATTTTTGGGCGTCGAGATTACCGGCAGGCTGATCACCTATTATTTTATTCTGGTTGTCTGCCTGGGACTGTTTCTGCTCATGATCCGTTTTATCCATTCCCCACTGGGCCGTGTCATGCAGGCAATTCGCGACAACGAACCCAGAGCAGAGGCCATCGGTTACAAGACGTTCGTTGTCAAGACCATTTCGATTTGCTTTGGTTGTCTGGTGTCCACCATCCTTGGCGGGTTGTACGCCATGTGGGTGGGATATGCCAATCCGGAATCGGTCCTGGGTATTCCAATCATGCTCGATGTCCTCCTGATGGAAATTGTTGGGGGGATGGGGACCCTGTACGGCGGGCTTGCCGGCGCTGCCTTCCTGGAATTTGCCCACTCTTTTCTGCCTGATCTTCAGAATTTTGCCAAAAGCCTCTTTCCGGGTGCCCATTTTCTGCATACGGCTTTAGAGCGCTGGCTGCTTATTTTCGGAATTTTGTTTATACTGGTCGTCTTCTTCTTCCCGAAAGGAATCATCGGGTCGGTTCAGGATATCATCGCACGGCGTAAGCCGATCCGGTCCTAACAGATGGAAAACATCTCTTCCGTTTTTCGGTGTGGTTAAGGAGGCTCGAAAACCATATGAAAATCAAACTTAAGCATATTTGCCCCGCACTACTGCTGACCTTACTCTCAATTGTGATATTGACTGCTGCCCAAGGAATGGCCGCTGAGCCTATCAAAATCGGCCTCATTCAGGGCCTGGGCGGGCCCTTAGATGTTTACGCCAGACAGGAGATTGCAGGCTTTAAGTTGGGTATGGAATATGCCACTCAGGGCACCCATCAGATCATTGGAAAAGATGTGATACTGATCATCGAAGAAACCCAGAGCAAACCCGATAAAGGGCAGATGCTCCTCACCCAGCTCTACGAAGAGAACCGGGTAGATCTGGCTATCGGGCCCACCAGCAGTGCGGTGGCCTTAGCCTGCCTTCCAGTGGCCAAAAAATTCAAGAAGATCCTTATCGTTGAACCGGCTGTGGCCGATTCCATTACCGGCGCTCACTGGAATCGCTACATCTTCAGAACCGGGCGCAATTCCGGACAGGATGCCATCGCCAATGCCGCTGCTGTGGCCGGGCCGGGTGTCAGCATTGCCACCATTGCCCAGGACTATGCCTTTGGCCGGGACGGGATTGCCGCATATAAGCGGGCCGCTGAAAACCTGGGGGCCAAGGTTGTGGACCAAGAGTTCATCGGTGGTTTTTGGGAAACCGGTTTTACACCTCCGATTCAGCGGATGATCAACGCTTTGAAGCGTAAACCTGGACCCAAATATATCTATGTGATCTGGGCCGGAATGGCGGGCCCCTGGCCCGAATTGCTGGCCAGCGGGCTTGAGAAACATGGCATTCAGATCGCTACCGGTGGCAATATTTTGCCGGTCCTCAAAGGCTGGAAGCGTCTCGAGGGGATGGTCGGTGCCACCTACTATTATTATGAGTCGCCGAAAAACTCGGTAAATGACTGGCTGGTCAAAGAACATCTGCAGCGTTTTAAGGAACCACCGGATTTTTTTACCTGTGGGGGATTTGCATCCGCCATGGCTGTTGTCGAAGGTATCCGCAAAGCGCAAAGCACAGATACCGAAAAGCTCATTGCGGCCATGGAAGGGATGGAATTCATGACACCCAAAGGAAAGATGATTTTTCGCAAGGAAGATCACCAGGCCCTTCAGACGATGTTTTCCTTCAGACTTGAAGTCAAACCGGATGTGGAGTGGGCCGTCCCCGTGCTGGTTCGGGAATTATCCCCGCAGGAGACAGCACCGCCGATTATGGTCAAATAATAACAGCTCAGGTTTTACGGATCATCAACGCTAGGTGAATTTTTTTCCTAATCCCTATAAGCCGGAATTGAAAATATTCAATCGTTTCATGATGGTGAACATATCCAATTAGACTCATTTGCACAAAAAGCACACAGATAACTTTTAAGGATAGGGGGGTCAGCAGATGCTTTACGGCGACTGGATCGGACGCTGGGGACGAAGCTTTCCTGAGAAGGAATCCCTTGTGGACGTCATCGAAGACCGCCGTTACACTTACGGCGAATTGAGCGATGATGTCCATCGCATGGCCGACTTTTTGAGTAACCACCTGGGTATCGACCCGGGCGATCGGGTAGCTGTGCTTTCATTCAATCGGCTAGAATATATCAAGCTATTTTTCGCTTTGAGCCGCTTAGGCGCCATTCTGGTTCCGCTGAACTTTCGACTGGCGCCGGCAGAGTTTATTTATTATCTGGAAGACGCCGCACCCAAGGCGATTTTTTTCGATAAGGCGCACCAGGAAAGTGTGGACGGCTTTAAAAGCAAGACCGATTTGAACCATTATGTCTGCTTTGATGAGGACGATACGGTCGGACAGGCCTTACCGAGCGTTTGGTCTGAGCTGTCTGCTGAACTGCCCCCTGAAATTGAGATCGGCCCGGATGACCCCGCACTGATTATTTACACTTCCGGCACTACCGGTCTGCCCAAAGGCGTCATCCTTACCCACAGGATGCTCACCTGGAACGCCATCAATACCCATCTAGGCTGGGATCTGCGCTCGACTGACAGAACCATCCTGCACGCAGCCATGTTTTACACCGCCGGCTGGAATGTGTTTACATTGCCGCTTTTTTATGGCCGCGGTGTCAATATTCTGATCAAAAGCTTTGAAGCCGATTTGATCCTGGATCTGATCGAACATGAGCGGGTGACGATTTTTTTCGGTGTACCCACCATGTTCCAAATGTTGCTGGATTCACCCAACTTTGCATCCACAGACTTTTCCAGCATCCGGTTCATGGTTTCGGGGGGTGCTCCGCTGGGCCAGGATATTCTGGAAACCTTTAAAGCCCAGAAGTCCATCCGAATCTGGGAGGGTTACGGGTTGACCGAAGCCGGTCCCAATAACTTTCTGGCCAACGGGAAATTAGGATCGGTCGGTCATCCCATGCCGCATGTCGATGCAAAGATAGTGGACCCTGACGGGAATGCGGTGCCGGCCGGAGAAGAAGGGGAAATTTGGCTGCGCGGTCCTCACATCTGCGCTGGTTATTGGAACAAACCTGAGGAGACCGCTAAAGCAATATCAGGTGGCTGGTTTAAAACCGGCGATTTCGGCCGCATTGATGCAGATGGCCATTTTGCCATTGTGGGTCGACTCAAAGACATGATCATTTCGGGCGGTGCCAATATATATCCGGCCGAGATCGAGCGGGCCATCGAAACGCATCCGGCTGTCGCCGGTGTGGCTGTTATCGGAGTGCCCGATGACAAATGGGGCGAGGTGGGCAAAGCCGTCGTAGAGCTTCATGCGGGAAGCACGCTTAGCTTCGAGGAACTGAAAGATTTTTTAAGCGACCGTTTGGGGAAATTCAAGATTCCCAAATATATGGTGGCTGTAGATGAACTGCCCCGCACTGTGGCTTCGGGAAAAGTTCAAAAGTTCATTCTCAAGGATAAACACGGCCGGGCAGACAACGAATAGGAGAACAATGTGGATATCGGAGCGGATCTTTTTTTACAAATGATAAAGGGCTTATATCCTGGATATACAGAAGCGGACCCCGAAAAATATCAGGATTGGTTTCAAAAAGCCGGCCAAAATTTCTTTGCCGACATGTCCGCCAAGGCCGGGGGAAAAGACGCCACTGGCTTATTTAAGTCCTGGATGGAGGGGGTGCAGGGAGCTCTGGCTAAAGGAACGTCGTCAGTTGATTTTGAGACCCAACATAAAATTTTACAAAGCATCATTCAAAACGGACATATGTACATCGAATTCATGAATACCGTATTAGAGGCGGCCAAGGCTACTCATGAGGGGGATGCCACTGACGAAATGTTGCATGAGATCTACCATAAACTGACGCAACAGTATCTAAATCTCTATCAGGAAAATATCGGCAAATTCGTTGGTGTTCCCCAATTCGGTATTCACAGAGAAGCCCAACATCAGATCATGTCCGCCATCGATTCTTATCACCGATTCATGGGGGCTGTCGGCGATTTTTTAGTGAAATTCAGCATGCCTTTGAAAGAAGCGATGGACATGCTGCAGGAAGCAATCAAGGACAGGCAAAAGGCCGATGACGACTTTAAAAGCGCAAAAGAAATCTATGATTTTGCTGTCAACATCCTTGAGCAGAAATATGACACCTATATTAAATCGCCCGAAGGTGTGCAAAATGTGGTGGACGTGGTTGAAAAATATTTAGACTATAAGAAAAAGCAAAACATCGCCAGGGATATATGGTTCAGGTCGCTTTCGATTCCAACCAGAAAAGAGATGGAAGATGTCTACAAGGGAATCTATGATCTGAAGAAAAGGACACGCAAACAGGACGCCCTTATCCGTGAGCAAAAAAGGATGATAAAGGCGCTAAAACAGAAATTGCGAAGGGTTGAAAGCGCTTTGCCCAAGAAAAAACCTTTAGCAAAATCCACAGCCAAGCGGCGCGTCAAATCAAAATCCGCGGCCAAAGTTTCTAAAAAAGCAAAAAAGTCCAAGAAAATTAATTGAGGGTTCGGGGAGTTTTTCTTTGTTCGATCGCGGAATGAAATATCAGCGACTTCATCGTGCAAACTCATAGTTAAGGGAGTGTAGCGAAAGAACAGAATTCAAATATAAAATAATGGGCTGGAGGCAAGTTCAAATTTGCGCCCTTTCGTAACTTTGTGGTTATTGCTGTTCTTTCGCAACGCTCCCTAAACCATTCAGACAGTGCACGATTTCGCTGCTGATAATTCATTCCGCTATTATGAGGGGTTGGATGGAAAACGCCAGATAGCGGATACCTGTTTAGAATTGAAGTTATTCTGAACCTTTGAACCCAGAACCTTTAAACCCTTGAACGGTTACAAGGATGAACTATCAGCAAATAATTGAAAGCATCGAAAAAGATGTAAAGGAATTTCCGAAAAAAGTATTTCGAGCGACCGAAGTGCTTGCCGGCAATCCGGATTTCCGGGTCGCAAAGACGCCCGCCGATGTCGTGTATACCGAAGATAAGATGAAGCTGTTGCATTATCAGCGCCGGCTGAAAAAGAAAAAAATACATAAAACACCGGTTTTAATTGTTTATGCCCTTATCAATCGATACATTATGCTCGATCTGGAGCCCGGCCGAAGCTTCATCCAAAATCTGCTCAACGAAGGCCTGGATGTGTATTTGATCGATTGGGGCTACCCGACGAGTGCGGATCGCTATCTGGGTCTGGAAGATTACATCAACTATTATATGGATACTGCGGTGGATTGGATCCGATCTGAAACCAAGACCCAAAAGATCAATCTAATGGGCGTTTGTATGGGGGGAACCTTCAGCGTGATTTATGCTGCTCTGCACCGTAAAAAGGTCAAGAATCTGATCGCGCTGGCAACACCAACCCAGTTTGACATCGATGACGCCGGTCTATTTTTATGGGCCAGGGGATTCGATGTGGATAAGGCAGTGGAAGGACTCGGCAATCTGCCCGGAGACCTGGCCAATATTCTCTATCTGCTGGTATCACCCGTTGCCACGGCAACCAAATATATTCAGTTTCTAGAGGGTATCGAAAATCCCAAATTCGTCAGTACATTTTTACGCATGGAAAAATGGATATTTGACAGTCCCGATATGGCAGGCGAATTCTTCAGAGAGTGGATCAGAGACTTCCTGCAGCAGAACCTGCTGATACAGAACCGGCTGATTTTAGACGGCCAGAAAGTGGATCTGCGCAAAATTAAATGTCCGCTCTTAAATGTCTTTGGCAAAAACGACTATCTGGCGCCACCGTCTACGGCCAAACCCCTTTCCAGGGCAGTGGGCTCCAGGGACGTCACCACGATTGGCGTAGACACCGGCCATGTCGGCATATTTGTGGGCAGCAAGTCCTATAAAACCATCAGCCCTAAAATTGCGAGGTGGATCAGAGAGCGTTAGCTTGTGGAAGGTTAGAAGCCATTTCAAAATCCCTTTTCCGCTTCTAAAAATTTATGAGGAATGACCATGACAGATCCTATCATGAAAAAAGTCAATGGAGATGGCATAACCATCCAGCTGGCCGTCTGGGAAGGGAAAGGAAATCAGGTGCTGTGCGTTCACGGCCTGACCGCAAACTGCCGCTGCTGGGATGTGATCGCATCATCATTGGCCCCTGAAAATACGATTTTAGCCATCGATTTGCGTGGCAGGGGACTTTCAGATAAACCCTCCGCCGGATACTCTATGCGGCACCACATCCAGGATATTTTTGGCGTATTGGATGACCTCAAACAAGAGAAAATAGTTCTGATGGGTCATTCCTTAGGCGCGTTTATCTCATTGGCATTCGCAGCCCATTATCCCGAGCGGACAGAGAAAATCATTCTGATGGATGGCGGCGGGCAACTGACACAGGATCAATGGGAAAAAATCACGGTTGCCATCAAACCCTCCTTGGACCGGCTGGGGCAGGTGTTTCCCTCTTTTGATGCTTACGTGGCCCTTATGAAACAGGCACCCTTTCTCCAACCCTGGTCGCAGGCAATCGAGAGCTACTTTCAGTACGAGTCCGAAGCAGTGGAAGGCGGGGTGCGTTCGAGAATCAATCCGGTCAACATCCAGGAGGAGATTAAAAATATCCAGCAGGAAGTGCCCTCTGAATACTATCCAAAAGTCACCTGCCCGGTGTTGATTCTGCGGGCCACCAATGGAATATTAAGCCGCGATGACCTGGTTTTGCCTGAATCTGCTGTCGAAAAGATGGTTTCAGAAATCCCCAATGCACATCACCTCAACATAGAGGGCACAAATCATTTTTCAATTTTATTTCAACCGAACGGAATGCGGGATAAAGCGATTCGAGAATTCATTACAGAATAGCAACCTGTTTAACGAACCCATCACCTGCAGACCTGTTTCCCTGTTTTTTGGGTGACTTCTTCTGTGAAGCTGGCAGCCTTGTTTTTACGATAACCGCTACTATCGTGTCCCAGAAATAATTTACAAAATAAGCGTCGGGCAACTTGATCGCAGGTATCTACCGATTAAGATTCGGGCAATATTGTAAATTATTTCTGGGACGGCACGCGACGTTGACAAATGACCACAACTTCGATATTCGGTTTATGGGTGTGATCAGTTACCGAAAGGTTCCTGCGGGAAACGTGCGAGGGACGATCAATGGACGAAAAGCATGATAATAATGAAACCGGACCTGATTTTCTTTCAGCCTGGATGAAGACCGCCGGTGATCTCTGGGGTCATATGTTTCGGACCTGGTCCGATGCAGCCGCAACCTTGCGGCCTTCGGCTGCATCTCCGAGCGGCGTATCCGGTCACGCTCAGGCGTCGCTGGATGCCGCAATGAAAACCTGGCAGGTCCTATCGTCGACAATGGCCCGACCCGAGATCATGGATTCCATGTTTAAAGGATCCGGCACCATGCCTGACATCTTGATCCAGCTGGCTCAATCGAGTATTGCCGGATTTCTTGAGTATCAGCAGAAGTGGTTTGAAAGGGCAGGACGGATCGGAAAAACCACTGAGGCTTATACGTTTGAGGACCTTGACGAAAATGCGTTCAGAGCCTGGAATGAGATTTACGAGAAAGAATTCAGGCAATTTTTCAATATTCCCCAACTTGGACTAACCCGTTTTTATCAGGAAAAAGTAAACCAGACCCTGGACAAATTCAATTTATTTCAGACAACCATCGGCGAGTTCATCCGGTTGCTATATCTGCCGGTGACCAAGTCATTCAGCGTTATTCAGGAAAAGCTCGAAGAGCTCTCTGAAGCAGGAGAGCTGCCTGAAGACCCACAAAAATATTATCAAATGTGGATAAAAATATTGGAAGGGCATTACATGACCCTCTTCCAATCCACCGAATATATTGAAACCATGGGAAAAACCCTGGATGCGATGTCTGAATTTTCGGCCGCGAAAAATGACCTTCTGGAAGATATGCTAAACATGTTGCCCATCCCGAAACAAAAAGATATGGATGATCTTTACAAAGAGATTTATCTGCTGAAAAAGCGGATAAAGGCATTGGAAAAGAAGTTGGAGCCCTAATCTGAACATCGTTTAAACCCTGTTTATAATCCTAAAAAAGAATGTGGGGTGTTGTCATGGATGAGCCTAAAGTTCCAGTAGATCTTATCCTGTCAAAGCTTGTCGAAGATGCCGATAAGGCTCGCGCGCGGGCACACAAGGCTTCAGATGTCCTGCTCGGACCGCTGGATTCTGAAATTGCCGCAACCCCATACGAAGTCGTGTGTCAGGAAGACCGGGTAAAGCTAAAGCACTATATACCGATGACCGATATCAAATTAGAAACGCCTCTGCTGGTTGTTTATGCGCTCATCAACCGGGAAACGATGCTGGATCTTCAACCGGGGAGAAGCGTTGTTGAAACATTGCTGGCTCACGGTATCGATCTTTATATGATCGATTGGGGCTATCCAACCCGCAAAGACCGCTTCCTGACCATTGACGATCATGTCAATGGCTACATGGACACGATGGTGGATTTCATTCGGCGCAAGCACAATCTGGAAAAGATAAACCTCATGGGAATTTGCATGGGCGGTACCTTCTGTGTGATCTATTCATCTTTACATCCCGCCAAAATTAAAAACCTGGTCACCACGGTAACCCCGACCAATTTCGACACAGACAAGGGGCTTTTGCATGTGTGGATGAAAGCCGTCGACCCGGACCGCCTCACCGACGCCTATGGCAATATTTCCGGTGATGCCATGAATTTCGGCTTTCTGCTGCTGAATCCGGCCCGCTTGATGATCGACAAATATGTGGGCTTCTTTGAGAATATGGACAATAAGAAATATGTGGAAAATTTCATCCGCATGGAAAAATGGATTTTTGACAGCCCGGATCTTCCGGGTGAAACATTCCGGCAGTTCATCAAAGATTTCTACCAGAAAAATCTGCTGATTCAAAGCAAACTCGAAGTGGGGGGCAAGCAGGTCGATCTGAAAAATATCACCATGCCGTTAATCAATTTTTACGGCAAGTATGATCATCTGGTTCCGCCGGAAGCTTGTGAGCTTCTGACGGGCCGCGTCGGTAGCAAGGATACAACCGATATTTGCCTGGAAACCGGGCATATCGGTATCTATGTGAGCTCCAAGTGCCAGAAGGAATTTGCACCGCGGATAGCAGCCTGGCTCACAGAAAGAGAAGCACCGGATCAAAAAGCGCGCAAGAAAAAGTCAACCGCCCCCAAAAAGGCAAAAGCAAAGGCCGGCGTAAAATCTAAATCATCCCGACGGCCCAAAAAACATGCCCAGCGATCCGGATAATGAGGAGAGTGTATATGACCAAGGAAAAGGATTATTTCAGAACATTTTGCAAGGTGAGCAAGGCCCTTGGAACGACCCTTTCCAGTGAAAAGCTGCTGGATCTGATCGTTCAGAGCGCTATCGATACCATGGATGCCAAAGCCGCCTGTTTGTTTTTGGCCGATAAGCAAAAGGATGTCTTTGTTCCGGTGGCCCAGAAGGGATTGTCCGACAATTATTTGCATCAGAAACCGCTGAAAGCCCGGCGGCTTGTCAAGGAGACCATCAAGGCGGGCCATCTTCATTTTCGGGATGCTACCACAGATCCTCGTCTGGAGCATCATGACGCTAAAAAGGCCGAAGGAATTGCTTCCATACTGAGCGTACCGGTGACGGTCAGAAACGAGACCAGGGGAATCTTATCCCTGTATACCGCCAAGACCAGGGATTT
>JASFGH010000077.1:0-11111 GCA_050123865.1 Desulfobacterales bacterium
GCGGAAGAATACCTGCGAACCACCCTGAAGGCGGGCGCCGACGGTTATGTGCTAAAAGATGCCACCCATGTCGAACTCTTGCTTGCCATTCAGAACGTCTTGGCGGGCAAAACGTACCTGAGTCCGAGTGTTTCTGATACCGTGATCGAAGGCTACCTGGGAGGAAAAGAAGATCAGATACCCAGCCCAAGGCTCGGTGTGCTCTCACCCCGGGAGCGGGAAGTGTTAAAACTAATTGCCGAAGGGTACAAGAATAAGGAAATTGCAGGCGATCTTTTCATCAGCCTCAAAACGGTAGAAAAACATCGGGCCAATCTCATGAAAAAACTGGACTTACACAACGCAGCAGCTCTGACCGCATTTGCCATCGAACAGGGACTGATATAGCGTCAGTCGGATTTCGATATCCAAAATCTAGTTGGCCCAGACAACCCTGATCGTCGTTCCGGATCCTACGGTTGTATCAATCTTAAAACATGCGCCGGACATCTCGGCGCGCTCCCGCATACTGGCAAGACCAAATCCTCGCAGAGCTGTTTTTATGCCCATGGCCTGCTGCAGATTAAATCCCCGTCCGTTATCCTGAATGCTCAAATGAATGCCGGTTTTTGTTTTTTGTAAATGAAGATAAATTATACTGGCCCTGCTGTGTCTGGCGACATTGTTTATGGCCTCCTGCATGATACGGTAAATTGTGGTTTTCAGATACAGGGGGATGTCGTTTTCTTCTATGTCAATGGCGGTCTCAATCCGGATGCCGGTGCAAACATTTTGAAATTCGCGGCAAAACCATTTTATGGTTGCCAGTATGCCCAGGTCATCCAGAATGGAGGGCCGCAGATCTTTTACGATTCTGCGTACTTCTTCAATGGTTTTTTGCGTCAGGGGGATTACGGCTTCCAGAGACTCAAGATCGACCGGGTTGGCCGCCGCACGCAGTTCGCGCAGCGCATTTTCCACGCTGAACTTAATAGCGCTGAGGGCTTGACCGATGCTGTCATGCAGATCCCGGGCAATCCGTTTTCTTTCCTTTTCTTCAGCGGATAACAATTGGTTGGACAGAACGCGCAATTCCTTATCTGATTTGCGCAACGCTTCTTCAGCCTTGCGGCGTTTGCTGATGTCGGCAACAATTCCTAAAATAGCGGGACGCCCCTTATACGCAATCGGGGAAAAGCTTCGCGTCACCCATATGATTTCGCCTTTTTTTTTCAGGCCTCTGCTTTCATATTCGACCGGCACCCTTTCCCCTTCGAGGCGCCTTGCCCTTATTTGTTTGACCATGGGCTTATCATCCGGATAAACCAGATCGAGAGACTTACAGCCGATGAGTTCGTCTTTAGAATAGCCGTAGATGTTGGCAAATTTGTCATTGGCAAATTCTATCTTTTCGTCCTGGATGATATAAACGCCAATGGGGGCATCTTCAACCAGGGTCGCATATTTGAGTTCTGACTCACGTAACGCAAATTTGGCCTGTTCGCATTCCGTAATTTGATCCCGTAATTTAGCGTTGATTTTCCCCAGTTCGGCGGTGCGTTCATCTACCCGGCGCTCCAGCTCAGTGCGGGTCTCTTGCAATTCGCATTCGGTCTGCTTGCGGTTGGTGATATTGGTTATGGCCGTGATCAATTGGTGACCGTTTAATTTGGTGCCGACTGCCGGCTCGACGATGCTTTCCAACTGCACCCAAAAAGAGGATTGATCTTTTATAGACAGTCTCAAATCATAGATTTCGCGCTTCCCGGTTTCCAATACTTTTTGGCAATGGTGCTTGAAGCCATCTTGAAAATCGCCAACAATAAATTTGGAAAATTTTTGGTTTAACAAATCAGTGCGTTCTTTTCCCAGAAGCCTGGCACCTGTCGGATTGACATCCAGTATCTGACCCTCTTGATCAAAAGTAAAAAAGCCAATTGGAACAAATTTAAACATGTCCGCATAGCGTCGGTTGGATTCTGTTTTCATCGTTTCCCTCCTCTGATTGGGTTCTCCAAACCGGGTGCGAAGCACCCGGATTCACCCGCAACGATTGGGGCACTTCGCGCCCCTGTCTTTTCCCGCCGATGGTAAAATCCAAGCCACCCGCTGTGCGGGTGGTCGTTGACTCAACATCTTTTCCACAGACAAAAAAAGCAGATCAAAACGATCGCGTGCGGATCGGTTTTATCTGCCTTTAGATCTTCACCGAAAAAGCCCTTCCTTCATCTGTTTTATCAAAGGTGCAGCGGTAGTTTCAGTCAGCTTCAATTATCGGTTTGACTCAGTCTAATAAAATACAACATTTTGAAAGAAAACCGGCCCTCAAAACAACCATATTAGAGAGGAGATGCTAAGGAAATGTTAAATTTATATTTCGAAAGAATTAAAGTGAAATACTTTAGTGATAATAGGAATTATTCACGTTAATTAATTAAACTAAAACGCATAAAATTGTCAATCGTGCAATATAGTTCTACCTATTCATACTAATCTTTGAGGGTGGCACGCCTGATTACATTTTTGCCGAATTTCTGGCTGATCGTGTCCAGCGCCTTATCGACTTTTTCCCAATTGTCTCCGGATTTTTCTTTTTGATCAAACAGACCCATTTGGACTGATGCCGTCACGGCTGAAAATCCGGTGGTGCCGACACCGATCAGACGAATCTTTTTGGTGATATTGAAATCATCGATTAATTGGGCAGCGTGCCTGTAAATGGTTTTTGATGATTGGGTGGGTATCGCAATGGTCGTCCGTCGCGTAGCTGTTTTAAAGTCCGCGTCTTTTATTTTGATGACAATCGTTCTAGCGCGCACCCCTGCCTGTCTGAGCTGGCGAGCCACTTCAGCAGACTGACTCAAAAGGTAGCGTTTGAGCAGCTTAACATCACGCGTGTCAGCTGCCAGGGTGCGTTCGCTGCTGATGGATTTGTGGGGCGTATGCGGTGTTACCGGAGATGCATCGCTGCCCGCTGATAGCGCACGCAGGCGCTGGCCAAACTTGCCCAGATGTCTCAACAGGGCCTTTTCCGGCAGCCGATGCACATTACCCAGGGTCCGGATGCCCAACGCCTCGAGCCGGCGCATCGTTTTTTTGCCGACACCGGGTACCTTTTTAATAGGTAGCGATTCAATAAACTGGGGTACCTCTTCCGGCATGATCAGGGTCAGCCCGTCGGGTTTCTCCAGGTCGGAGGCAATCTTGGCCAGAAATTTATTGGGCGCCACCCCTATCGAACAGGTCAGGTGAACACTTTCATGTATTCTTCTTTTAATTTCCCGTGCGATGTCCTGGGGTTCGCCGAACAGGCGCTGGCTGCCGGTGATATCCATGTAGGCCTCATCGATGGAAACCGGTTCCACCAGCGGAGAAAACTCCCTGAGCAGCGCCATGACCTTTTTGGATACTTCTTTATAACGGCCCATGCGGGGCGGCACGAAAACACCATGGGGGCATTTCTGTTTGGCCTGGTAGATGGGCATGGCCGAATGGACGCCGAAGCGCCGGGCCTCATAGCTGGCGGCTGAAACCACACCGCGGTTCGACGTCCCGCCTACAATGACGCATTTATGTTTCAGCCGGGGGTCGTCCAGTTTCTCCACGGAGGCGTAAAATGCATCCATGTCGATGTGTAAAATCATGCGATTTAAGATTTTGGATTTTAGATTGCGCAACCCAGATTAAAGAGATTAAGAGCTGTATCATCCAAGCTTTAAATTGTAATGACTGGTGGAAAGCGCTTGCAATATATTACAAAAATGTAGTATTTAAATTAATCGTTTACAGATTCGTAAGCACTAAACTTTGAAAAACAGGACAGCTGATGAAAAAGGATTTTTTACCACGAAAGCACGAAAGCACGAAAACGCGAAAAAAGAATAAATCATAATATTTCGTGCTTTCGAATTTTCGTGTTTTCGTGGTTAATTGATTGCATCTCTTCTTCAGTTCACCATTAAGATAAGAAAATGACCGCACTGAAAACCATTGAAGAAGTTACCTTGCTATATGAAATTACGACTGCGCTGAATGAGCATCTGGATTTGAGAAAGTCGTTGTATAAGGTGCTGGACATTTTGTCCAACTCCATGAAGATGGTACGCGGAACTATAACAATTTTAAACCCGCTGCGCAACGAGATTAACATCGAAGTAGCCCACGGTCTTGCGCAGAGCACCATGAACCGCGTCAAATACAAACTTGGCGAAGGCATCACCGGCAAAGTCATCGAGACCGGAAAGCCGGTCGCGATTCCCAAAATCAGCGAAGAACCGCTTTTTCTGGATCGCACCGCCAGCCACAAAAACAAACAGGACCGTGAGCATTCCTTTATTTGTGTTCCGATCAAAAAAGGCAAGCAGGTCATCGGCGCCCTGTCGGTCGACCGTCCCTACCAGAAGTCATACGCACTTAAAAGCGGTCAGAAGCTGCTCGCGGTGATTGCCACCATGATCGCCAGCCATGTGATCAAGCTGGAAACCATTCGCATGGAAAAGGAGCGGCTGTGCGAGGAAAACCGGCGGCTGCAAAACGTGCTCAAGGACAAATACAGCATCGGCAACATTGTGGGCAACAGCAATAAGATGCGGGAGGTCTTCCAGATGATCTCCCAGGTCTGCAAGAGCAATGCAACCGTTCTGATTCGGGGCGAAAGCGGAACCGGTAAGGAGCTGGTGGCCAACTCCATCCATTACAACAGCCATCGATCCAAATTGCCCCTTGTGAAAGTCAACTGCGCGGCCCTGCCGGTTAATCTGATTGAAAGCGAATTGTTCGGCCATGAGAAAGGTGCTTTTACCGGCGCCATCAAACAAAAAATCGGTAAATTTGAGCTGGCGCACAGGGGCACCATTTTTCTGGATGAAATCGGATCGTTAGGGCTGGATGTGCAGGCCAATCTGCTGCGAATCCTTCAAGAAAAGGAATTTGAGCGCGTCGGCGGGCACCGAACACTGAAAACCGATGTGCGCGTTATCGCCGCCACCAATAAAAATCTGGAAGAAGCCGTTGAAGATGAAACCTTCCGGGGTGATCTCTATTATCGGTTGAATGTATTTCCGATTTATCTGCCACCACTACGTGAGCGCAAGACTGATATTCTACTGCTGGCCGACCATTTTCTGGAAAAATATGCTAAAGAAAATCATAAAGATATAAAACGGCTGTCAACACCGGCCATTGACATGCTCATGGAATATCACTGGCCGGGAAATGTCAGAGAGCTCGAAAACTGCATCGAGCGTGCGGTCCTGCTGTGTGAGGAAGGTGTGATCCACAGCTACCACCTGCCGCCCACCCTGCAAACCGGCAAGGAATCAGGCACGGTGCCCGCCTTGTCTCTGGAAGATGCCGTCGCCCGCCTGGAAAAGGAAATGATCATCGATGCCCTTAAAAATACCCGGGGCAACATCACTTCAGCGGCTGAAATTCTGAACACCACAGTCAGAAAATTTGCTTACAAGGCGCAGAAATATGGTGTGGACTACAAACATTACCGCTAAAACTGGTTATATAAGATTCATCTTTTGCCCGCTGACGGTGTTAATGGCAGGGACAGGGAACCCCTTTTTCCCCTGTCCCTGCGTAAAATGCTCGCGTACTAACGTGTACGCTCCGCTTTTGAATCAATTCACGCCTTGTCAGCGAACAAAATATAAACCTTGATGTGGTGCACTCGGAAGTCATTCAACTCGCCCGCCAAACCGGGCTAACTACTTACGATGCCAGCTATTTATGGCTGGCCCACAAGCTGAACGGTCAGGTCGTGACGCTGCATAGAAAGCTTGCGAAAATCGCTGGCCCATAACCTTGTTTGCTTCGCTCCCAAATGAAATAAAGGTTGATGCCGCATTGATAATCGCGGTTATGATTCGTTGTCTGTGAAAAAAAACAGCCCCACCTTTGGATGTGGGACTGTCTTTTTAGCGCGCTTATGTCAAACGCTCTAAGCGGGTGTCAATCGTCAAAGCGAGTTTTATATGTCGTAATACAGGAAAAACTCATGCGGATGCGGCCGCAGTTTGACATCGTTAATTTCATTTTCGGTTTTGTATTCAATCCACATATCAATCGCATCCTGGGTGAACACATCGCCCTTTAGCAAAAATTCCTGATCGTCTTTCAACGCACCGATGGCTTCATCCAAAGAGCCGGGTGCAGACGGAATTTCAGCCAGCTCCTCGGGTGGCAGATTATAGATATCTTTATCGAGCGGATCGCCCGGGTCGATTTTGTTCTGGATACCGTCAATGACCGCCATCAGCATGGCGGAGAACGCCAGGTAGCCGTTGCAGGAGGGATCCGGCGTTCGAAACTCGATGCGTTTGGCATTCGGTGATGCCGAATACATCGGGATTCGGACTGCAGCACTGCGGTTTCGGCTGGAGTAAGCCAGGTTGACAGGCGCCTCGAAACCCGGCACCAGGCGTTTGTATGAGTTGGTGGTCGGGTTGGTAAAGGCGGTCAGCGCGCGGCAGTGTTTGAGGATGCCGCCGATGCCGTAAAGCGCCTCCTGCGATACACCGGCATATTTGTCGCCGGCAAACAGCGGCTGGTCGCCTTTCCAGATACTGATGTGGGTGTGCATGCCGGTGCCGTTATCCTCGAATAGCGGTTTGGGCATGAACGTGACGGTATGATTGTGGCGATAGGCCACATTTTTAAGCACGTATTTAAACCACATCAGCTGATCTGACATCTGCAGCAGGGGCTTGAAGCGCATGTCGATTTCGGCCTGGCCGGCGGTGGCGACCTCATGATGCTGGGCTTCGATTTCGATGCCCAGGTTTTCCAGTGTTAGCAGCATCTCGGTGCGCAGGTCCTGAAATTTATCCATGGGGGGGACCGGAAAATAGCCTTCTTTGTGGCGCGGTTTGTAACCCAGATTGGGTCCTTCGTCCCGCCCGGTGTTCCAGTTACCTTCAACCGAGTCGATTTCATAAAAGGCCGCATAGCGGGTGGATTCAAACCGTATGTCGTCAAAGATAAAAAACTCGGCTTCCGGGCCAAAATAAGCGACATCGCCAATGCCGGAGCTTTTCAGATATGCATCGGCTTTTTGTGCAATGTTACGCGGATCGCGGGTGTAGGCCTCCCGGGTGACCGGGTCAACGATGTTGCAGATCAACACCAGGGTCGGGGCTTCATAAAATGGATCCATTTTAGCGGTCGTTGCATCGGGGACCACCAGCATGTCGCTGGCATGAATCGGCTGCCAGCCGCGAATGCTGGAGCCGTCAAAGCCGAAGCCGTCTTCAAAGCTGGATTCCTCCAGTTCACTGATCGGAACCGTAAAATGCTGCCACAATCCCGGAAAGTCCATAAACCGCAGATCGACGACCTTTGCGCCGTTTTCCTTTGCCATGTCGAGTACATCTTTGGGTGTCATTAGATATTCCTCCTTTACTGATATGTTTAATTTATAATAATTCTTTAATGTTTAAACTTAATGAGAGGAGACTAAAAGCTATCTGAAAAATCGTAGATAACGCCCAAGGGCGCGGCGCAAGCCGAGTCAAAAACGGAGCATACACGTTAGTATTCGAGTATTTTGAATCGGTTTGCAACAAAGCCCTTGGGTGTTAGATGCATTTTTGAGATAGCTTTTAGAGGGCGTCCGTGCCGGTCTCACCCGTCCGCACCCTCAACGCCTGCTCGACCGGTACCACAAAAATCTTTCCGTCTCCGATTTTGCCGGTATTGGCGGCTTCGCGGATCGATTCAACGACTTGGTCGGCTCGGTCTGCATCGGTCACGATCTCGATTTTGATTTTGGGTATAAAATCAACCGCGTATTCTGCACCGCGGTAGATTTCTTTATGGCCTTTCTGACGCCCGTATCCTTTGACTTCGGAAACGGTCATCCCCTGGATGCCGACTTTATTCAGGGCCTCTTTGACGTCATCGAGTTTAAAGGGCTTGATGATCGCCTCGATTTTTTTCATGTTTAAACCTCCTTTATGCCTTTATAGTGGTTGTCAAAAAAACGTTCCGTTTGCGGGACGTTTTTTTGCTACAACACTTATGCCGCCATCCTTATTTACGGAACATTATCATGATAAGCGGTAAAAATGTCTCTTTCTTTTCCGTCCGGCGTTGTGGTTTCTATTGAATTTCAAAGCCTCTTTCACCGTGTATGGAGCTGTCGAGACCAGAAACTTCGGTTTCTTCGGTGACGCGCAGCCCGCCGGTTAAGAGTTTGGTGATAAAGATCACGATCAGAGTGCCGATTGCGGTAAATACAGCAGTGGCGACGACGGAAATCATCTGAATCCACAGTTGCTTTGGATTGCCGTAAAACAAACCTTTGCCGGCTTCGTTTACCGCCGGGTTGGCAAATAACCCGGTGGCCAAAGCCCCCCACAGACCGCACATGCCATGGACCCCGAAAGCATCCAACGAATCGTCATACCCTAATTTATGTTTGACCTTGGCCACAAAGTAAAAACCCAGCAAACCGGCAACAAGCCCGATAACTAAGGCGGCCAGCAAGTTAACGAAGCCGGCAGCCGGCGTAATGGCCACCAGGCCGGCTACAATTCCCGATGCCAAGCCCAGAACGGTGGGTTTTTTGTCGGTTAACCATTCAGCAAACATCCAGACCAGAGCGCCCATGGCCGCCGAGGTGTTGGTCACCAAAAAAGCCGAACCGGCTATACCGTCTGCGGCCAGCTGACTGCCGGCATTAAAGCCAAACCAGCCAAACCATAACAGTGCTGCTCCCAAAGCGGTGAATGCGATGCTGGATGGAAACATGGCTTCTTTGCCGTAACCGATGCGTTTGCCCAGCACCAGGGCCAGCACCAGTCCGGCTACTCCGGCATTGATGTGAACCACCGTGCCGCCGGCAAAATCCAGAGCGCCCATTTCTCCCATCCAGCCGCCGCCCCAGACCCAGTGGGCGATCGGGCAGTAGATGAAGGTGATCCACAAGACCGTAAAAACGATCCAGGCTGAAAATTTCATGCGATCTACCACAGAGCCCAGAACCAGGGCGACTGTGATGCCGGCAAAGGTCATCTGAAAAAGTGCGAACACATAGGTGGGAATACTTCCCGAAAGACTGTCTACGCCGATTCCGGCTAAAAACAGGTTTTGCAGTCCGCCGACAAGGCCGGCTTTGCTAGGTCCGAAGGCCATGCTGTAACCCCACATGATCCAGACAATGCTGGCCAGACAATACGCTACAAAAGTCATGGCGAAGGTATTGAGCAGGTTTTTATACCTGGACATGCCACCGTAAAACAGGGCCAGGCCCGCCGGGGTCATCATCATCACCAGGGCGGTTGAGACAATCATCCAGGCCGTATCACCCGAATTCAAGCCCTCTGACGCAACAGCCGAAGAAACGGGAAGCGCTATCAAAATTGCAGTTATTAGCATACTTTTCGATTTCATTTTCTGGTGTCATCCTCCTTTTCAGCCTTATTCCGTATCCATCCGTAATTTTCGAAAACCATCAACAAATGTAAATTTGTGATCATTGAGTCATCCAATCCGGCTGTGAGGCCGGCAATCTTTCCATAATGGCCGCTTTTATGGCGGTGACCTGTTCGGGCAAATCCACTTTTTGTCCGTTTATATCCCTGACGTAAAAAACATCCACGACCTGATCCGCTTTGGTGGCAATTTTGGCGACCCAGATATTCAGGCCGCAGCGATAAATCGCATCGGTGATGCTATACAGCAGGCCGAGAAAATCATAAGTAAACACTTCGATAATGGTAAAAAAACTGGAGCTGGTGTTATCCAGCGTGACGCGATGGGGCTTTTGATCCAGGCCGGCTTTTCCATTGCGGTAAGTCCGCACCTTTTTATTCAGGGCGGCGGTCAGGTCCAGCTCGCCGGTTAGTGCAGCGGTAAGATCAGCAGCCGTCCGGCTCCACTTTTCATCTTCCAGGATCGGATCCGGTGGGGGTTTGACCTTAAAAATATCCAGCGCGATATGATTGCGCCAGGTGAACACCTGAACGTCGAGGATATCGATATTATTTAAGGTAAAAACACCGGCAATCTTAGACATCAGGCCGGGACGATCCTGGGCGCAGATGGTCACCGAACGGGTATTGGCATCGGCCGCGCGCTCAATTTCCCATAAAAAATCAGATGGGTTGTCGGATAGCTCATGGTAGATCTTAATATGCTTTTTGATTTTGTCAGCCGGCATGTATAGCAGGTAACGCGGCGACATGACCTTCAGCAGTGCTTTGACCCTATCTGCGGCTTTGCGGCTGGTTTCTGAAGCCCGGATTTCATCTTTTTTCTGCGAGACAACCTCAAGGGCCTCGGCGGTGGCCAGTTCCCCTTTTTCGAGCACATTTAAGACCTTGAGGAAAAAATCCCTTAACAGCGCTGCCGTCCAGTCATTCCAGGCTTTCGGGCCCGTCGCAATTGAATCGGCGACGGTTAACAAATACAGCATTTTTAGCCGCTCCATATCCTTTACCTTGCGCGCACAGGAAAGGGCTGTTTCCTCATCATAAATATCTCTGCGGGTGGCGGTCTTAATCAACAAAAGATGTTCCTGAACCAGAAACATGACCGTTTCAACATCTGCCGGATTCATCCGCTTCTCGCTGAGGATAGCCTGAACGACCTCTGCGCCTTTGGTAGAATGATCTTCTACGGATTCGCCCTTGCCGATATCATGCAATAAAGCCGCCCACAGCAATATCTTCTTTTTCTTCAGATTGCGGTACAATTTCTCGCATAAGGGCTCCAGGCTGCTGTCTTTGGCGGTGCCGAACATTTTAACGGTTTTCACCGTGCGCAATAGATGCTTGTCGACCGGGTAAAGATGATACTCGTCATACTGGATGCGATTGCGGACCACGCGAAATTGAGGGATAAATTTTTCCAGAAAACCGGTGTTGAGCATTTCGTTGAGGACGTTAAACTTGGGTGCCGGAGCCACCAGAATGCGCTCGAAGGATTTAACAATCGGTTCAGATACCCGGTAGGTTTTACTGACCAGATAAGAGAATTCTTTTACCAGCCGCTTTGCTTCCGCGCTCAGGGGAATTTTCAGGCGTGCACTTTCCTCAAATATCTTCATCAAAAGCGCCGGGGATTTCATGATTTTTTCGGGGCCGACAAAATTAAGCATTCCCCATTCAATGACTTCCAGGCCT
>JASFGH010000078.1:0-11028 GCA_050123865.1 Desulfobacterales bacterium
GGGCTTCTTTTGCAATCCTCAGTTCATTTTCTGCTTTTTTTCGCTCCGTAATGTCGTTGATCACAAACACAAATCCACCATCTTCCGTTGGTGCACGAAATACTTCCGTGGTTCTATTGCCAGGAAGTTTGTCTTCATACATCGTTATTTGTTTGGTTTGTGTGGGATCTTTGTATATTTCAAGACGTTTTGACACCAACGCTTCCGGATCACCAGGACCATAGTCCCCTCGCCTGGCACGCGTACGCAATAAATTAATAAATGGCATCCCTTTTTTGGCTAGCTCCTTTGGAAAATCATATAATTCATGAAATTGTTCGTTGGTGAGTTGATAATTAAGGTTTTTATCAATCATGAAAATACCGCCGACCATACTATTTATGGCGGTACTCAATTGGGCTTCCTTCTCTTTTAGCGCCTCTTCTGTAAGCTTGCGTTCGGCGATGTCCATAAAAGTAATGACCGTGCCGACGATCTGCTCATCTTTTTTTATCGGCATGCTTGTATATTCGACAGGAAACGACGAGCCGTCCCTTCGCCAAAGCACCTCGTCGGCAATGTGATGGTCGGTGCCGTCAACACGGGTTAAATACATGGGGCATTCGCTTTTCGGATAGGCCGATCCGTCTGCGTGCGAATGATGAATTTTTTCATGGATTTCCTCGCCGATAAGTTCCTCGGGGCTGTAGCCCAGCATTCGGCCGGCCGCCGGGTTAATAAAGGCGACTTTCCCATCCAGATCGACACCGAATATGCCTTCGCCCACGGATTCCAAAAGCAAGCGCGACCTTTCCTCGCTTTCGCGCAGCGATTCGCGGATCTTCTTCTGTTCCGTGATGTCTTCTTTCACGGCCACAAAATGGGTTATCTCACCTTCTTCATTTTTGATAGGCGATATAGAAGCGCTTTCCCAAAACTCTTCATCGTTTTTGCGTTTATTTTTGAATTCACCGCGCCAAATTTTACCTGCAAGAATCGTATCCCAGAGGTCTTTGTAATAGGATTCGGGAAGATCGCCAGACTTTAATACGTTTGGATTCTGTCCAACGGCCTCATCTGCAGAATATCCCGTAACTTCACTAAATCTTGGGTTGACGTACTCTATGGTTCCATCTTTATCGGTAACGACCACCGAAGCAGGGCTGTTTTCGGTGGCTTGCGACAGCTTGCGCAGCTCGGCAGTTCTCTCCTGCACGCGCAGCTCCAGTTCGTCCCTGGCACGCATCAGCGCTTGGCTGGTGCGTTCACCGATGATTAAAACGAATAATATGGCTCCAACAGATAGAACCAGGGTAAATCCCAAAATACTGAAAATCGTCATCCTCGTCCGGTAATAATTGAACAGAGCCTCACCTACGTCGACCTCTACCGCCAGTCCTATGTCAACATCTGTGTTCCAGAGCCAGGCTCCGAAAACCGGCACCCCGCGGTAATCACGGTATCCTTCGATATTGGACTCGATCGCTGAATGGCTCTGGTCAGCTCCGGTGTCTTCCATTTGCTGCCGCAGAATTAAAGCGCTTGAAACCATTTGGGTCAACGGCTGCTGTGATCTTTCGGTTGCGGGGCGATACCCTTCGACCATATTGCCGCCTGGATCGCGAATCTCGATGTTCAGGGCGCTGGACTGGTCCTCGGCCAGCATTCCGATGCGTCGCAGTTGGTCTTCAAATCGGCTCACAGACAGCATGACGCCGTTACGGTCGAAGGCATAATTCTCGCGGGATCCCTCAAAAGACTTCAGGGCCCGTGCAAAATCTTTCCATGGATCCACGCGCACGGTCATTACCGCCAGAACCCGTCCATCCGTATCTTTGACAGGTCCGATAAAAAACATGGTTGGCGGCTTTCTGGCCCTCTCCGGTGTCGATGAACGACCCAGATCCACATCCGATGTTATGGGCGGTACAAAGCCCACCTCTCCCTGAAAGGCCCGTTGAAGAAGTTCCGGGTGCTGTTTTGAAATGAGATTACGGGTGCCGACGTTGGCGTCCCGCATGGAGCCGATGCTGACATGATCTGGATTGATCACAAAAAAGCCGATATTTTGAAAAATATCCTCAGTGTTTTGAAAAAAAGACCGCGCCTCCCTCAAGGCACCCGATGCCAGCAGAGCCTTTTGATTGGGTTCCACCTGCAAAAGGCGTTTGGTGATGGCCACCAATTCCGGATCGCGTCCCAGGCGTGCCATATAGGAGATTCTTTCCTTCAGCCACAGGTCAAACCGGTCCTGGCAAACGGATATGATCCCCCTGAGGTTCTCGTCCACACTAAGCAGATGACCTTTCTTGTTGCGCTCGAGCATATACCACCCCAGGAAGACCACAATGATCAAGAAAAGGCTCAAACCGGCCAGGACAAGTCCCCTAAACCAGGTTGAGCCGAATTGAACCGCAATCTGCTCTTTTTTTATGGTTTTGATCAATATCCAGGTAAACAGACTGAGAATCAGGAAAACTACAATGCCGTATTTAATCAGACGGCCATAGGAAATCGGCATGGCGCTTGGCGGAGCGGGTGTATCAATAACGGGAACCCACTTCTGGCGGACTTGGATTTTTTCTTTTTCGGTGATACTGGCCAGGGCTTTATTGAGGATACCAACCAGCACCGGCGCATCCTTACGGACACCAAAACCCAAATCGATGGAAAGTCCGGTGGAACCGACGACTTTAATATTCGTTAACCCAAGCTCGGACATCAAGTAGAATGCAGTTGGGGCGGCAGAGATAAAGACTTCGACATCCCCCCCGGATAAACGCAAAAGACCGTCGCGAACCGTTTCCACTATCACGTAGTCTAAATTCGGGAACTGCCGACGAAAAGGTATCACATACCCATAACCTTTGACCACAGCCACGCGTTTGCCCTTAAGTTCGCCGGGATCCACTACGGGCTGAGTCCCCTGTCCGGCGATGATCACAACCGGAAAACCGAGGTAGGGGTCGGTGAAAATCATCGTGTCTCGTTCCGAGCTCGTTGTCTCGGACAGCACATCAACCTCCGCAGCCTCCGCCAGGCGCACAGCCTCATCCCAGGTCTTAACCGGGACACGCTCGAAGATGATACCGAGTCTGGCTTCAATAAGATTGAGTATGTCCGCCACGATTCCGATGTATTGCCCATCGCTCGTAAACGCCTCCTGTGGCAGCCAATCCGGGTCTCCCGTAAAACGGATCGTTTTGTGATCTGCCAGCCAGGCTCTCTCTTCAGCCGAAAGCTGAATTGCCTTTTCCCCGGCAGAGGATGCGCGCTTCTCGGCGATCTTCCCTTTATCGACCAGCATCCATTTTTGCCGGACTTGATTCATTTCTTCCGGCGTCACGACGGCCATGGCTTTCATCAGCGCAGAATGCAGCAACGGCCAGTCATTCCGAACCCCAAGGCGCAAATTCACCAGATCCGGATCCCCGATATCGACCTCACCGGAAATTCGCAGGCCGGTAAGCAGGTTCTTAGCGATCATGGCTTGCGCCACAGCGGCCTCGGCCAGGGCGGCATCCGCCCGCCCGAACATGACTGCTTTGAAACTCGCCAGGGTGTCTTTTACCGGCAGGCGTTTGATCTGGGGAAATGATTTGGTCAGCACCTCTTCATAGAAAAATCCTTTGGGAAAGGCCACCGTCTTGCCGAAAAGCGCTTGAATCGTATCATATGGATTTTCCTGCAAACTGACTATAATATTGGGGTTTCTAATGTATGGCTCAGTGAACAGCAGGTATTGCATGCGGTCTTCGGTTTTCACGATATTGAGCACCACGTCCAGCTCTTTACGCTTTGCCAGGTCCAGGAATTCGTTCCAGCTCGGCCCAGTGATGTAATCGACTTTGATGTCCAATTTTTCAGCCATCAGATTCATATAATCAATGGACAGCCCCCTTGGAGCGCCGAATTCAAAATAGTTGAACGGCGGCCAGTCCTTCTCGTTGTGAACCCGAATGACGGAGTGGGCTTTTATAAAGGCCCGCTCTTCGGCAGACAAGGCGATACGATAGCCCGAATCTCGATCACTGGCATCATTTTGCGCAGTCTTAGCCGATGTAACACTAACCGATACACAGCCAATGCAAATGGCCATGAACAGCCAAAGGGAAATATTTCTTATGAGCCTATTTTTCTGATAATGTTTGGGTTGCATATAATGTCACACCTTATAGAGATTGAATATGCCTTATCAATGCGCAAACAAATTATCAAAAATAAAATTTAAATCAATAAATGCGTAAAAAAAGACAAACAGGGGAGAGTGTAATTTAATTATTCTTGAATAAGCTGACTGAATCTTACTTATTCCAATCCTAAATATTTGAGGTTGTTCCAAATTGTAGATATCGTGCCTACCTACACTATTCAGTTTGCCCTTCAAATTATTAGATTAGCGAATGAAAGATCAAGTTCTTGAAAAAGGGATATGATGCCGTTTTTGATTGATCTAAGTGACGAATCGGATCGATCGGGGATAAACCCCGCTCCTACTTTATTGGGATCATCATTTGGTAGACAAAAAGGTGCAGGACGTAATTCCTGCACCTTTTTTATATTTGATAATTATAAATTGGTTTCACAAACCGTCAGATTTTAGCAGCGGGCTCCCTCTAAAAGCGGGATTTTACATCTTGATCTAATAATATTATGGTGTTCAAAAGGCGCAAGCTGATGCAAAGGGTGCAAGAAATAATTTCTGCACTTTATGTTTCTTAGATACCTAAATTGGCTTTAAAATGTTTAGATCTTGTTCGAGGGCAAGGCTAAGAGGAGGAGAAAAAGCGCAGCGTACATTTAGTACGTAAGCGCCTTTCGACGACGATTAACGCCGCCCTCGGGCAAGAGATGAATGTTTGAAAGCCAATTTTTAGAAGGGTTGGAAGGGCTCTCTTTTAATAAATCTCCCTCTACCGATCTCACCGACAAACTCCATCTGTTCGCCGTTCCATTCGGACACTTTTTTGCCGCGCGAGTAGACCACTTTGGGCATCCCGGTGACCTCAAACCCCTCATAGGGGGTGTAGTCAACGTTCATGTGCAGTTTGCTCTGGGTGACGGTAAATTTTTGATTCGGATCGAAAACAACGATATCGGCATCCTTACCGACGGCGATTTCACCTTTGTCCTTGATACCGAACATGCGCGCCGTGCCGGATGAGAGCACATCCACCATTTTCTCGAGGCTGATGCGCCCTTTGGCCACACCTTCCGAATGCAACATGATGAGCAGGGTTTCGATCCCTGGCGCACCGTTGGGGATTTTCTTGTAATCGTCTTTGCCGTTCATGTCTTTTACACCGTTGAAGTCAAACGGGCAATGGTCGGTGGCCACCACCTGCAGATCGCCTCCCCGCAGACCTTCCCACAGGGCCGCGTTGCTTTCTTTGGTTCGCAGTGGTGGAGACATAACATATTTGGCACCATTCCAGTCCGGCTCCTTATAACGCTCGTCATCCAGCAGCAGGTACTGCGGGCAGGTCTCGGCATATATGTTCACGCCGCGATCGCGCGCCTCTTTGACAATCCAGAGGCCTTCTTTTGACGACAGATGCACGATGTAAATACGGGATCCGGTCAACTCGACCATTTTAGACGCCCGGTAGATGGCTTCCTCTTCTGCGATATTCGGGCGACTGACCGCATGGTAGTAAGGCTCCAGCTTGCCCGCTTTTTCCAGCACCGCGTTCATGTGATCGATGATGTGAACATTTTCAGCATGTACCTGGACCAGGCCACCATGTTCTTTGGTCTGCTCCAACAGCTTGACCATGGTGGCATCATCGACCCGGAAATCATACACCATAAAAATTTTGAAACTGGGCGTGCCGTAATCCAGGCAAGCCGCCTTGACTTCTTCGATGACTTCCGGTCTGGGGTCCATGACCGCCGGATGCAAGGAATAATCAACCACAGCCTTGCCTTCCGCCAGCGCCTTTTTGCGATCCAGCGCATCGAGCAAGGTCTCGCCCTTTTGCTGCAGGTCAAAATCCACTACACAGGTCACACCGCCGCAGGCGGCTGCAATGGTGCCGCTTTCATAATCATCCTGGGCGTATGTTCCCATAAAGGGCATCGAAATGTGGGTATGCGGGTCAATGGCGCCGGGCAGAACATAAAGACTCTTGGCATCAATTACTTCATCAGCCGGGTTGTCCAAGTCTGTACCGATCGCCTTTATTTTGTCGCCGTCTGCAAATACATCCGCCACATAGCGACCGGTGGCATTAACGATCGTACCGCCTTTAAATAACACACTCATTTGGACCCTCCTTTGTAAATGTCTCATATTTTACGTCTTTTTCCAGACTACTGTCCATTACGGCAGTCTCCTGGCGTTTCCATCCTTTGGGCATTTCCTTGTGCGCAATCAGGTCCGGAACCGGGCAGACAAACTTGCACAGCATGCAGCTCAAACATTTGTCCTCGATCACATTGGGTCGACGGTTTTCGGCATCCCATTCAATAGCTTGGCCGGCGGCATCCTGACAGACGATATAGCACTGACCGCAACCGATGCACTTATCCATGTCATACTCGGCAATTCCCTGACGCTCCAAGTCAAAGGCCTCGGTTTCATGCAGGTTTGGCAACGCTTTGCCCACCAGATCCGAAATCTGTTTGACACCGCGCTCGACCATAAAATCCGACAGGCCTTCGATCATATCATTTACGATGCGATAGCCGTAATGCATAATTCCACTGGTCACCTGAATTGTCGAGGCTCCCAGCAGGATATATTCCAGGGCATCGATCCAGGTTTCGATGCCGCCAATGCCGGAAAGCGGCAGGTTCAGCTGATCGTTCTGGGCCATGGAGGCGATGAAATTTAACCCGATGGGCCGCACGGCCGGTCCGGAGGTTCCGCTGATGGCCCCCTTGCCAAAAACATTGGGGGTGGGGACAAAATCATCCAGGCCCACCGAGGAAATGCCCCGCACGGTATTGATGGCGGAAATGGCGTCGGCGCCCCCCTTTTTGGCATACATGGCCGGCTCATTCATGTCGGTAATGTTGGGCGTCATTTTGGCTATCACCGGAATGGATACGGCCTCTTTGACCGCGGCGGTAAAGCCTTCGAGCAACTGAAAGGCCTGGCCGACCTTATGGCCGGCGCCTTCGATGCACATGTGCGGGCAGGAGAAGTTGAGCTCCAGTAAATCGGCTCCGTTGTCTTCAGCGGCTTTGGCCAGATACACCCATTCATCGGTAAAAAATCCCATGATGCTGGCAATGATCGGATGATCCGGGTAGTTTTTCTTCAAATACAAAAACTCCATCAAATTGTGCTTGAGTGGGCGGTCTGAGATCATCTCAACGTTTTGCACCGCCATTTCCTTCTTGCTGCCGTAATCCACGCAGTGCATGCGCGGTGAGGGGTGCACGATGGGCAGGCGATCCGAATTCAGGGTTTTAAAAACCACCCCGCTCCAACCCGCGTCAAAGGACCGCGCCACCATCTCGGCACTGTTGGAAACCGGTGAGGAAGACAGCAAAAACGGATTCTTGAAATGAACACCGCAAAAATCTATGGATAAATCAATGTTGTTAACCACGATTATTCCTCCTAAGCCGAGTAAACCGGAATTTCGATATTCAATTTTCGGATTTATTGACTTCCTAACATACTGAATATATATCACAAAAAGATTATACGGTTTTAAATAATTATTGACCCAGATACGATTTGATGGCCCAGGCGGCCCCTTTGCCATCTTGAACCGCCTGAACAACCAGAGCCGGGCCGCGAACGATATCACCGCCGGCAAAAAGGCCGGGAACCGAAGTCTGGCCGGTTTTCGGATCGGCCTTGATCAGCTTCTTGCCATCAACCTTTACATTGGGATACCACTCGGGTGATTCATCCGGCGCCTTATTACCGATGGCCTCAATCACCATATCCGCATCCATGTTCCATTCGGAACCCGCTATTTCAACAGGGCCTCTTCTGCCGGATTCATCCGGTTTTCCCAGCTGGGTGCGGACGAGTTTCAATCCCGTGAGACGGTTCTTTTCGTCAGTTATATAATCCACCGGCTGGTTGAGCAGCAGAAAATGGACCCCGGCTTCCAGGGCTTCGACGCGCTCATCGGGTTCGGCCGGCATCTGGGAATAAGACCGTCGGTATATCAAATAGACATCTTTGGCACCCAGACGGACTGCAGACTCGATGCAATCCATCGCCACCGATCCGCCACCGATAACGGCAACAGTTTTGCCTTTGACGTTCTTTTCCATTTTCACAAAACGGCCATCACGCAGCGCCGACAGATAATCCACCGATGAAAACAGGCCCTGGATGTCTTTGGCGTCCGATTTGATCGTGGCCGCATCCCACAGCCCAGGTGCCAGAAACACGGCGTCAAAACCATCTTGCAGCAGCTTTTCCGCGGCATTCTTGCCTTCAATCGGTGAATTGCACTTAAATGTGATCCCCAGCGCTTTAATGTCTTCCATTTCACGTTCAAGAAATTCCATATCGAAGCGATAGGAAACAACACCATAGCGCAATACCCCGCCGGGCTCGGGTCGGGCTTCAAAAACCGTGACCTGGTAACCCTCCTTGGCCAGTTCGGCCGCGCAACTTAAACCGCCCGGTCCGGATCCCACCACCGCAATTTTTTCTGATCGGGGTTTGGGCTTCTCAAATACCTTGAATCCCCTTTCCCAAGAATATTCAATTAAAAAGCGCTGGATGGCACCGATCTGTATGGGCCGATCCGCACCCTCGGGTCGATTTTGCGATTTAAACATCGCGCTGCATTTTTCTTCACACAATCGGGATGTCGGGCACAGCACCCCGCAGGCCCCGCCCAGAATATTGTTTTGCTTGATAGTGCGAATGGCGCCGGTAATATTCTTAAAGCGAAGCTTGCGGATAAATTCAGCCGGCTTGGTGTCGGCCGGGCATCCCTCGGAGCAAGGGGCATCATGGCAGAGCAGGCAACGGTCTGCTTCGGCAATGGCCTGCACCAGATCGAGCCCTTTGCGCATATGTTTAAATTTATCGACTGCACTCAAAATGGGTTCCTCCTTGGGTCAGATATTAAGTACGGTATAAGTTAGACGAGCAATTTTGCATGCCATGTTACAGGAGCATGGATTTGGCGGGCACGAGCACCCGGCAGATCGCCTGAAATAAAGGATTGAACAAAGTTGTAATTTTAGGCTTTTCGGGTGTAAATGTCAATCGGTATCGGCTTTAACAAGCGAATGGTATTCATTCAGCAAATGATTTTGAAAAAAGCTTGACGCCAAATTCTGATGCAACTATAAAACAGCTAATTTGTATCTATAAGAGAAGCTGCCCTTCCATTCGATTGTATAGCACATCAGGTAAAAGGAGGTATGAATGTCGCGAGTCGTAAAATGTGCCCACATTCAGGCATCCAACGCCCAACATGATGGCACACCCGCCGAAATAAAAGAGGCCATGATCCAAAAACATATTCCCCTCATCATAGAGGCCGGGGAAAAAAAGGTGAACATCCTCTGTCTGCAAGAAATATTTTATGGCCCCTATTTTTGTGCCGAGCAGGATATAAAATGGTACCAAAACGCCGAGCCGGTACCCGGTCCGACCACCGAGCGGCTGGCCAAGTATGCTCAAAAATACCAGATGGTCATGGTGATCCCCGTCTATGAAATGGAAATAGAAGGGGTCTATTACAATACAGCCGCCGTCGTTGATGCAGACGGCACCTACCTGGGCAAATTTCGTAAAATACACATCCCCCACACCTGGCCGGGTTTCTGGGAAAAATTTTATTTCAAACCGGGCAATTTGGGCTTTCCGGTATTTGAAACCGCTTACGCCAAAATCGGCGTTTATATTTGCTACGACCGGCATTTTCCTGAATGTGCCCGCCTGCTGGCCCTCAAAGGGGCGGAAATCCTGTTCAATCCTTCGGCCACGACATCGGGTAAATCTCAATATTTATGGGAACTGGAGCAACCGGCTCAAGCAGTTGCCAATGGTGTTTTTATCGGGGCTAATAATCGCGTCGGTCTGGAAAAACCGTGGGAATTTGGCAAATTCTACGGTTCCAGCTATTTTGTAGATCCGCGCGGCGAGCTGCTGGTCAAAGGCAGTGAAGACAAAGACGAAATTGTGATCGCCGATCTTGATCTGGAGCTTATCCGTGAGGTTCGCGACGGCTGGCAATTTTTCCGGGATCTGCGACCCGATCAGTATACCGACTTGACCCGAACCGTCGGTTCGTAACATAACAACGCTCAACATCATCATTAGGCTGTTTCAATCTGGACATACCTTTTTTTAAAGCTTCATTTTTTTGACAAGAGGGAGGTAGGCGTTTTTACTTTTTAATAACCCCACACGGGGGCAAACGCATAAAGGAGGTCAACAGATAATGAGCGAAGAAAACGCACGGGAGAAACAACACTGGATTGTTTATCCGCTTGGCAGTAAACCCAGGTGGCCGCTGGCGGTTTTGCTCGGCATCCAGCAGTATCTGACGATGTTCGGCGCCACGGTCCTCATCCCCTTCATTGTCGGCGGGGCCATGAAATTGCCCCCGGAAGAGCTGGCACTGATGATTTCAACCATATTCTTTACTTCCGGTCTGTGTACCCTGATCCAGCAATCACCGCTGGGCAACAAGCTGCCGGTCATACAGGGCGGAACGTTTTCTTTTTTGGGGCCCACATTTGCCATTATCGGTATGGTGGCGGCAAAGGAGTTGACCGGTCCGGAACCCATGTGGCAGATTCAGATTCAGCACGTAGCCGGCGCCATTATGATTGCCTCGGTGTTTGAAATTGTGCTGGGGTATACCGGCATCATGGGCCAGGTGCGCAAAATCATCAGCCCGATTGTCATCGGCCCCACCATTGCCATGATCGGCCTGGCGCTTTACGGCATCGGTGCGCCCTGGATGGCCAGTAACTGGATCATTTCCCTGATCACCCTGGTAGCCCTGGTTCTCTACTCCCAGGTGTTTTCGCAAAAATCCAAAGCTTTTATGCTCTTTCCGGTGCTGCTGGCCATTGTCACCGGCTGGCTGGCATCGCTGATCGGTACGG
>JASFGH010000079.1:0-10943 GCA_050123865.1 Desulfobacterales bacterium
TGACGGATTAGGGTTACATCGCCTTTGTCCTGGATACCCATGACCCCGAGCAACCGGCCATCACGTTCCAGGCCCCAGAAAACAATACCGTCGTCAATTTGGGCCCTGAGCTCTTCAAGCGACATGTAGGGCTCATGCCACCGATCTGGTGGTATAACGCCTTTATAGGCTTGTGCAGCTTCGTTGATGATTTCAAATATGGTATTTAGATCTGATTCTTTACATATCCTTATCATTTGCCTGATCCCTGGAAAGTGCAAACCTTCTATATTCAATGCACCAGACTCAGAGGGCCGAGAATTCAAAAGCGAGCCCTGCCAACGCACACACTCGATTTTTCTAAACTACAGCTTTGAAACCGATAACGCAAGTGAAGGACACATGATTGATTTTCATGCCTGATTCTCAAAAGAACCATGTCGACCGAGTGGCTTAAATGCCGTTTTCGAACACGCTTTATCACCTCTGGGGACCGATCCAAAAGCTGCGTAAACAGCACGACCGGCACTTTCGGCGTTGGATGCCGCACATAACGCTCCTTTACCCCTTTCGGCCGGCAACCGCCTTTGAGCAGGTAACCCCGCTTCTGACCCGGGCCTGCCGTTCTTTGGAGCCGTTTGAGCTTAAATTGACCCGTTTCGATCATTTGATTCACTCCCGCCGCAAGGCCACCCTCTATTTGATCCCCGAGCCTGCCGGTGCACTCAAAGAACTCCAAAAAACACTGTTGGAAATAGTGCCCGATTGCGATGATGTCACCCGTTTTGCCAGTGGCTTTAAGCCCCATCTCAGCGTGGGTCAGACGAGCAGCCAGGAGGCCGATGCCTTCTGCGCCAAATTGCAGGCCACCTGGCAGCCTCTTGCCTTCACCCTGTTACACGTTTATTTGATCTGGCGCAATGATCCGCCGGATGATCTCTTTCGCATCGGTGTTGTGCTGTCTCTTGGCGCCAGCAGAAGGACGCCCATTAAATTATAAGTTTCTCGATGTCGAGAGATTTCTAATTAACCGCAGATTACGCAGGCCCGTCTTCGCTCTTTCGAGTTACGCCGCGCCACGTTCGCAGATTAATAATAGCTCAAAGCTGATGGCTCAAAGGATCATTTAGGACCCGCCGTCGCTAACCTCCTTCGCGGAAGCCACGAAGGTCAGAAACATTTCCTTATGGAACACAAAAGAGATGTCCATTGAATATCAATGTAATGCATTAAAAGCCAAAAAAATTTTACGTGAAAATAAAAATGAATTTTTCAACTTTTTTTTTCAGAACAAGCCAGAAGACCCGATGGATTATTTGGACGTATGGTAATGTCTATAGTCTTCGATCGAGGCAATACCTTATTCAAAGGGTGAAGTTGAAGATCTTTTAATCAATGCTGGTTTTTTAAAAAATGTTAGCATTGTATCAAGAAAAAAAGGGAAATCAGTTTTCCATTGTGCTGTTGCGATAAAATAAGATCATAACATCCGGATAGACAAGGATTCAGGACTAAATACGGCTCATATTTAGAAGCTATCTCAAAAATGCATCTAACACCCATGGGCTGTGTTAAAAACCGATTCAAAATGTTCGAATACTGCCGTGTATGCTCCGTTTTTGAATCGGTTTTCGCCTTGCCCTTGAGCGTGATCTACTATTTTTGAGATACCTTCTATATGGACGGGGTTGATTTGTTGCGTAACTTTGTCGATTTATACGTTCCCGGCTTCGCTTTTTCAAGCTTGGGGCTCCACCCTTCGGGCTTCCGACTTCGCTCTTCCGAGTTTCGCCGGGACAAGTCGACCCCAAAAGACGCCGGGACAAGTCGCCATGGCAAGCCCGTCTTCGCGAATACGACGACTTAGCTTGCCGCAGGCCCGGCTTGAAAGCAGAGCGTTCACGTTAGTCGGTGGGCATTTTAATTTGCGGTACAACGCAGTGATGGGGACTCAGATGGGGCTTTCAAAGCGCTCTTAGGCAGGTTCAGCTTCATAAGGGGGCAGTGCATAGTAATAAATTTGATTCCACACTAAAACCGCTCCGGTAAGGGTCTCGCATACAGGCGTTTTGTTGTCACACACCGTACACCCTATCGAAAATGCGTTATGATCATTAATTTCATAGGTGACTTGTGCGATACAGCCACAGCCACAATCTTTTAGTTTCATGGTGCACCCATATTGTCTTCGTTAATCTTCATTATCTATCAATAACATAAGACATTTGCTGTTGATTACAACGTCTGGATAGCTTTTGGGCGCCAGTTCCCCGGTTAAATTCGATTCACTCCAATTCTACGAATTATTTAATCCCGATTAAATCGGCTCCGCATTTATACCGCTTGTCATTATAATGCTCTGAAAAATGGATGGCGGCATAAGTGTTGTAGCAAAAAAACGTCCTGCAATCGGAACGTTTTTTTGACAACGACTATAATTGGGCAGGCGGGGCAAACAGGGCAAGGATCGAGCTGCAGGTGGTTATTGAGATAATAATTTAAGAATGCTAAATAATCGGGCGAATCAGGTTGAATAGAATGGCAGTTTGAAACGGAGCATGTCAATATGAGGGTTCTTTTCATTTCGGCTAACCGCGAAGATATCAATATGCCCGCATTGCCCATGGGATTGGGCTGTGTGGCAGCGGCCACGCAAAAGGCCGGCCACGGTATCGCCTTTGTCGATCTTTTAACCGCCGGCGACATGGCTCCGGTGATCAAGGAAACCATTAACGAATTTGCCCCTCAGGTTATTGGTATTTCTGCAAGAAACATCGATGATCAGGTTATGCATTCACCCCGTTTCATGCTGGATCAGGCCAAAGAAGTGGTTGCACTTTGCAGGAAATTGTCAAAAGCACCGCTTGTTTTGGGGGGAGCCGGCTATAGCATGTTTCCGCACAGTGCCCTGGAATATGTCGGCGCTGATATGGGAATTCAGGGAGAGGGCGAGGTTGCTTTTCCTGCCCTGCTGAAACACATCGAGCAGCAAACCGATCCTAGCGGGGTGCCCGGCCTGTATTTGCGCGGCCAGGGGCTGCAGGCAAAACGAGCGTTTATAAGAGATCTTGACAGACTGTCTTTTCCGGAGCCATCGCTGCTGCTTTCTGAGAACTCGGAAAACGCAAATTACTGGCTGCCGTTTCAAACCCGCCGCGGGTGTCCCTTGGACTGCAGCTATTGCTCCACCGCCACCATCGAAGGGCATCGTATCCGGCAGCGATCGCCGGCAGCGGCGGTACGGGAACTTTCCCGCTGGGTCGAGGCCGGATTTAACCAGGTGTTTTTTGTCGACAACACCTTCAACCTGCCACCCTCCTATGCCATGGACCTCTGCAACCGGCTGGCAGCAGCGACGCTGGATATCGGCTGGCGGTGCATTGTGTATCCGTGCAAAATTTCAGAAGATCTTGTCAAGGCCATGGCAAGGGCCGGCTGCTCCGAAGTGAGCCTGGGTTTTGAAAGCGGTCATAATGACATTTTGCGGGCGATGAACAAACGCTTTGACACAGGTGAAATTCGGCAGGCAAACCAGATCTTCACCGATTACGGAATCCGGCGGACGGGCTTTTTAATGCTGGGCGGTCCCGGAGAGTCGCGTCAATCGGTGGCGCAAAGTTTTGATTTTGCTGAATCCCTTGATCTGGATGCCCTCAAGATTACCCTGGGGATCCGCATCTATCCTCACACCGATCTGGCAAAGACCGCTATTGAAGAAGGCCTGATTGCGTTCGATGAAGATCTGCTGTTTTCAAAGTTCTATATCGACCGGGAACTTCAAGATTGGCTCAATGAATATGTGAAAGATCGTGCAAAAAATCGCCCAAGCTGGTTTTGCTAAACAATAGCGAGCAATTTAGACACGGTAATGCCGCTGCGATCAGGGAGACCGGACCACCGGCTATAAGGCACCGTGGGCCGGCCATTATGGTTCTTCGCCTTTTTCGGATGACGCCCGATGGCCTTCTCTTATGGCTTTTAAAAAGGCATCGCCATACCGTTTTGCTTTTTGCTCGCCAACGCCGTTGATCCACAGGAATTCTTCGCGGTTTTTTGGCCTGTGAACGGCCATTTCCACCAGCGTTTTATCGTGAAAAACAACATAGGGTGGGACGCTGAGTTTTATTGAAATATCGAGCCTCAGACGGCGCAGTTTCTCAAAAAGCGGGCGGTCATGATCACTCAAAAAATCGGTTTTATGTCTGGTGGGTGGTTTTTTGTGCTTTTCATGTTGGCTGTAGCGCGGATCCTTGCGAAAACGGACCTTGCGCTCGCCTCTGAGAACCGACCAGCTTTTTTCGGTGAGGCGAAAACCGGAAATCTTTCCCAGATTTACGCTCAGCATACCGGCCGCCAGCAGCTGGCGAAAAACCGACCGCCACTCTTCGCGTGACATTTCCTTGCCGACACCAAAAGTCTTTATCCTGTCGTGGCGCATATTCAATAACCGCGGGTTGGGGTTTCCGATGAGCACATCGGTTAGGTAAGCTGCGCCGAAGCGCTGGCCGGTGCGATATACACAGGAGAGTGCTTTTTGGGCGGCAACGCTCCCGTCCCAGGCTTCCACAGCGCGGTTGCAGTTATCGCAGTTTGAGCACGGCGCCATATATTTTTCTCCGAAGTAGCCCAGCAGGGCTTCGCGCCGGCATTCGACCGCCTCGCAGTACCCGAGCAAAGCGTCTAGCTTTTGCTGCTGAATGCGCTTGAAGGAGGCGTCCCCCTCTGATTGGTCCAGCAGCTTGCGCATGGCGACAACGTCGGAAAGGGAGTAAACCATCCAGGCGTCCGCCGGCAGCCCGTCCCGGCCGGCTCGCCCGGTTTCCTGGTAATAGGCTTCCATGCTGGCCGGTAAGTCCAGATGGGCCACAAACCGCACGTCGGGTTTGTCGATGCCCATGCCGAAGGCAATGGTCGCAACGATTATCAGGCCGTCGTCTTGCAGGAATCGTCTTTGCCTCACCGCCCGGGTGTGCACGTCCAGCCCGGCGTGATAAGAAAGCGCCGCCATGCCCTGATTCTGCAGCCAGGCCGCAATTTGGTCGGCTCGATTCCGTGTGCGGACATATACGATCCCCGGTTTGCCGTGGTGTTCGTTTAGGATAAAATTGTGCAGTTGCTTTTTGCCCTTGCATTTAAGTTTAACGCGGTAGCAGATATTGGCCCGGTCAAAGCTGGAAATGTACTGGGCGGCATGTTTCAATTTAAGCTTATTGATGATGTCCCGCCGCGTGACAGTATCCGCGGTTGCTGTCAGTGCGACCCGGGGCACGCCCGGAAAACGGTCGGTCACTTCGGATATCTTCAGATATTCGGGCCGGAAATCATGGCCCCACTGCGACACACAGTGTGCTTCGTCGATGGCAAACAAGGCAATCGGAAACCGCTGCAGAAATCGCTGAAAGTCTTTACCCAGTAGCCTTTCGGGCGCAACATAAAGGATATCCGCACTTCCGGATACCACGCGGTTTTCAATCCGCCGGGATTCCGCCCATGTCAGACTGGAATTAAGATATGCCGCAGCGACACCGTTCTGGCGCAAGGCCTCAACCTGATCCTGCATCAAGGCGATCAACGGAGAAACGACCAGCCCCACACCCCGGCGAATAATCGCAGGAATCTGGTAGCAGATGGATTTGCCAAGGCCGGTGGGCATCAGGACAAATGCATCTTTCCCATCGATTATTTTACGGATGACCTCCAGCTGATGTTCACGAAAGGTATCATATCCGAAATATTTTTTGAGGATGTCCCGAGGCTGCATATTTTACTGGTTACAAAACCTTTACAGATTTCACAATGAAAAAGTCGAAAATCACCTGCCTTTTGGATTCAAAAAGATATGCGTGGCAGGCGGGCAGGTCGGCCCGTCTACGGCTGCATAAAAAATCCCGCTCTCATTTCTGAGCAGCGGGATTTTTTAGGGAAGCCGCGTAAACTACTCGAGGACGTGGATATTTTTGCTGGCGCAGATGTCTTTGAGGATCTTAGGCCAGACGGTTACGCTGACCTCGCCCAGATGGGCGGTGCGCAGCAGGTACATGTAAGTCCTGGATTGCCCGATGCCGCCGCCAATGCTCAATGGAATTTCATCGTTAAGCAGGGCCTGGTGGTAGGGCAGGCTGAGAAAATCTTCCTGGCCCGACATCTTCAGCTGAATCTTGAGCGTTTCCTTGGTGACACGGACGCCCATCGAGGTCAGCTCGTGGCGCCGTTTGGTGACCGGGTTCCACACCAGGATGTCACCGTTTAACCCGTGGTACTGCTCGCCGTTTTTGACGATGGTTTCCGTGACCCAGTCGTCGTAATCGGCAGCGCGCATTTCGTGGGGGTAGCCATCTTTGAGCGGCCAGCCGATGCCGATGATAAAAAGCGCCGGGGCATGCTCCATCAAGGTGCGGGTCTCGCGTTGTTTGCGCGGCAGATCCGGGTACATGTCCAGCATGTCTTCGGCATGAATGAATGTCAGCTCTTCGGGGATCTCGGGGTACATGGAGGTCTTGAGCTGCGGGAACATCTCCTGAGCCATCTGGCCGGATTCCCAGATCACCTTCCAGATCTTTGTAACAACGTCCTTGAGAAAATCCAGGGTGCGGTCTCCGGCACTGATCACGCGCTCCCAATCCCATTGGTCGACATAAGAGCTGTGATCGTGGTCCAAAAAATAATCTTTGCGCACAGCCTTCATGTCGGTGCAGATGCCTTCGCCCATTTGGCAGCCAAACATCTTCAGCGCCATGCGTTTCCACTTGGTGGCCGCCTGAACCACCTGGGCGGTAATGGGCTTGTCGAGCCCCAGACCGCAGGGGAATTCCACCGGGGTGCGCGAGCCGTCGCGGTCCAGGTAATCATTGACGCCGCTGTCGCGGTCAACGATCAAGGGGACCTGAACCATTTGCAGGTTGAGCGCCTTGCATAGGTTTTCCTCGATGTAGTTTTTAATGGCAAAAACGGCCTTCATGGTTTCCATCGGGGTCAACAGGGGTTCATAGTCGTCGGGCAGCTCTTTTGTTAGATCGTCATAGTTGCCGATCCCGGGCCCTGCCAGGTCTGCCGTTTTATCTGCCATGGATGTCCTCCTCTGTTAAGGTGATTGTCATCGCCGAAGCTTGACTTCACAACGGTTCAGAAGCAGTTCGATTGCGAATTTGAAATAATTTAACCGCAGATTATCACAGATTAAAAACATTTAACAGGTGCAATCTGCTATATTCAAAAACGTGGACTTTTTCGTATCAAATGCGGATAGAGATCTACGCTGCGCCGGTTGCCACATCTGTAAAAAGGAAAGAGTTGAATGATATGAAAGATCTTGCCGGAAGATATAAAAGATCTTCTCTTTAAATTATCTTAGATTTTGGATATGATGTCAAAATTTGTTGAAGTACATATGAAAGCACTGATGCTTTTTTCGCGGAAAAAATGGTACCGGTTAAATTCACTTCGCTATGTTTCTTCGAAACAATTTAACAAGATTTAAAACAAAGACGCCTATAAAATAATAGTCCATATCTGATAGCTCATAGGGTGGTAGGACAGAGGGCTGAAGATAAAAACGGGAGGGGATGCCCATTAAAAAGGTTCGGGATTCAGGCTGGTTGTTTGCGGGTGCTGGCTCATGCTATTTTAATCTTGGGCGGTACCCTGGAATAAACATCGGGGTTTGTTTTCGATATTCGATATACGCATGGCCCAAACGCTTTACAAGTTCAGGCTCCTCGATGTTTTTCAGCTCCCACACGTTGAGCAGCATATACAGCGGGGTGAAGAAAACCACCAGCGAAACGGAGTTGACGGCGAATCCAATGCCGAACAGCATCAGGAAGACACCGGCAAGCATTGGATTCCTGACGAAGCGGTAGGGGCCTGTTTTAACCACCTTTGGAGGCGGATTAAAGGGGACCGGGGTTCCTTTTACCTTTATAAATTGAAACGCCGACCAGGCCGTAATGAAAATCCCTGTCGCGATAAGCGGAAGCGATACGGAAAGCCTGGCGCTCTCCGGCAGAAGACCGGGCAGACCCAGCAGCCTGTCCACAAAAACGGCAACCAATACAAACAGGGCCGTGAACACGCCAAAGATGGTCAGGCCAATCGGTGTCAGAGCAATGCGGGTCTTTTTAGTGCCTGTCGCTGCTTTGTGTAAAAGGTTGACCCAATGTCTGCGAAATTCCATGTCACTCCCTCCCTCAAGCATACAGATCAACGAATACACGATTTAACTAAATTCAGACTATTTAACAATATGATTCAGTCCCAGGGGGGCATTTCAACAACGAGCCCGGAATGGTCGGAGACGATTGGCCCCTGATCTTTATTAAAAACCACATAGCTGGTTTCAGCCGTTAGTCCCTGGAGAAAGAAATAATCAATGCTTTTTCTTTTCATTGCTTAATGCATATCTCACTTTATGAATTCATGCTTTCAGCAGGCGCGGATAAGTAATCATTCGCTGCTCACCAGGCCCACCGCATGCTTTTTTTATTTTTTAATAGATTTTACTTCTCGAAGGTACAGGGTATTTGCATAGGAAGACCGGATGCGATGCAATGATTGCGGAACTCAATTCGGGTCAGTTCTTGGACGAAAATAAGGTGAATTCAGAACATTTCGTGCGCTGAACAATGAGCTTGAAATGGAGATCTTAGATGAAATCAAAAAATAGCTGTGAGCTGAATTAATTTAGTATAAAAATAATCAAAAAAGAACTTGTCATAAAAATCTCATTTGATGAGAACCGTAACTCAATAGGGGTTAACTTTTTTTTGAAGTTACCGCCTGAAAGGATGAGATTTGCTGCTTTAGCTTTTTGGTTTTACACTCAGGGCAACTGTATTTTTGCTTTTCGTATTCGGAAAGCGAAAGGATGATCGTAAAAGATTTTTTACATGCTTCACAGTAGAATTCATAAGTGGGCATGTTTTACCTCCTTTCTGAAATGCGTGATAAGGCCCCTCTTTTTGTGGATCACTGATTTTGACCCGGCATTTGCTGGGACGGCATTTCCTGGTAATCGGATGGAACGATGAAAAGATCGTCCTGGATACTGGTTTTTAAGTACATTTTCATATCCGGCATCAGTGTCCAATGATAACCCTGGTCCATATCCATTATCAAAATCATTTTTTCGGTCTTGCTGCCCATCTCCTGTCTGCTCTTATGTTCTTTGACCCATACTTTGCCGTCGCCGGATGTCATTGCGCCTTTCATGACTACATCCGCTAAAAATTCGGAAGCTTCGGCTGTTCCCGAACATATTGACATCATTATAGAACCGACCAAAAACAGCAACAACCAAAGCCGGCTTTTTGCTTGCATTTTTTGGCCCTCCTTTTTTTGTCCTTTCTTAAAGATTAATCATACAGCGGTAAGTTGATCCAACCGGTCAGCTTAAGATTCTTCAATCTCTTTCGTGTTGGGGCTTCAATTTGATGGATAACAGGGGCGCACGACGCCGAGCATGTGCGTTCAGATGCTAATGCGCACTTCGGCTTTTGTTCTGGCCAAACGATACAGTCGCTTTCAGATGCCGAATGAAGTGTGAGAAGGGTAGGTTGCTGTTCCCCGATAAGATGAGCGTATGGTAGCGGAATTGGCGGAAAAATTCAAGTCGTTGAGATGATTTTATAATTATCGATATCAAGATTTCCTTGACTCGACAACTGTCAAAGGTGATATCTGTGTTGAAAACACCGTCTGGACATTCTGAATGTATTTTCAGCAACCCCTATTTTAGCAAAACCTGGTTTTCGGTACATTCTGGTTAGGCCCCTGGTTAAGCGAAATGGCACATATTGCAAAAGATCAAGGAATGAAAGCATTATCTGATCCTGAGTTTTTAAGCAACCGGCTGAATTCAATTATTAATCAGAAAAGCCAGCAGAATGTTAGCTTTTATTGAATCATTTAACATCTCGTTAATCCGCTTAGTCGACTTAATTCCAGGAAAGGAGTATTTAAATGCATGAGAAAGGCCCGCTGTTTCCAATCGCTAATTCACAAGGCAGGCTTGAATGTAAGGAAATTTTGGGAGGCATACGGAATCAAGATATAGAGATCTCTGCTGGAAGGGTTATAAGTTCCATCTATTCTGCGGCCTGTTGCGAGGGAGGCAAGGGTGGTGACATCTACTATTTTGGCGTGTGCAAGGGCGACGTCATTTCGCGTCTGGCTATTGCAGATGTCACCGGTCACGGTGAGGCTGTCTCGGAAATCGGCCAGTACGTTTACGACATTTTAAAAATTCATATGTGAGAGCCTGACAGTCGAGTCATTCTGGGCGAAGTTAATCAACACATTAGCAAACGCGGCCTGGATGCTATGACAACCGCGGCAGTTGTCGCGTATTACAGTCAGGAGAGTGTCGTAAATATTTCTTATGCCGGTCACCCTCCCGCCCTTTATATGCGAGCGGGCGACAAGGTCTGGTCCTATGCCAGACCGCCCCAGCGCAAAGGCCAAAGTGACGGTTTCCCGCTAAACATACCCCTTGCCATTGATTTGGATACACTTTACAGTCAGCTTAAGATTTCGATGACACCCGGTGATCGACTATTTGTTTATACAGATGGCGTCATTGATGCGCCCAATTCCAAGGGTGAAAGTTTTGGATTGGCGCGCCTCAAGGATGCCCTCGATGCCAATACTGGAGCCCCTCTGTCTGAGCTTAAATCGGCAGTGCTCCAAATATTGCATGAATTTACTGAAAAAGAGCCAACTCATGATGACGTCACCATGATCGCTATGGAGATTTGTTAGCGTCTATCAATATGTCGTTTTTATGGAATCAGTGGATTACGCTAAATACCTTATTCTTGTGTTGCTCCTGATAGCATGGTGTGTCTTACACAGTGCAATGATATCAGTATCGGTGACAGAATATCTTAAGAGACGCCTGGGAGAGAAATTTCGTTTTTATCGATTGTTTTTCAACCTCGTTGCCATTCTAACCCTGATACCTGTCGCTT
>JASFGH010000080.1:0-10918 GCA_050123865.1 Desulfobacterales bacterium
GGCGATATTATAAAGCGTCACCGGCGCATCGAGACCTTTAAATTTAACCACCTTGGTGCCCTCAATTTTAAGCTCCACCCGGATGCGATCACGGGTGGTGGGGCTGATGAGGATCTGTCCGCCAATTGTAAACGATTCGATGCGATAGGCCGCATTAATGGGCGTACCGACGGCACCATAGGAGGCGCGCCGTTCCGAGCCGATGTTGCCCACAACGACTTCGCCGGTATTGATACCAATCCCCATTGCCAGCTCCGGCAGCTTGAGCCGGCGCTGCTCGGCATTAACCGCCACCAGCGCATTCTGCATCTCGACCGCACAGGCCACCGCCCGCTCGGGATCGTCGTCGGCATTTAACGGTGCGCCGAAAAACGCTAAAATGCCGTCACCCAGAAATTCATTCACTGTCCCTTGATAGCGAGCGATGATCTCCACCATCTGCTCAAAATAGCGGTTCATGATTTCAATCACCTGGTGGGGGGAAAGCCTGGAGGTCAGCGCAGTAAATCCCCTTAGATCGGACACCAAAAAAGTCACCTCACGGTTTTCGCCACTCATTTTCAGGCCCTCTGGAGAACCCAAAAGCGCTTCGACCACTTCATTGCTCAAATAGCGGCCGAAGGTGTCGCGAATAAAGTCCCGCTGGCGTAAACTTTCCATCTTTTCCTTTTCTTCCAAAAAATAGCGGTAAACCACGATGGCAATCATGGCAAAGCCGATCATCAGCAGCGGTCGGACGATATTTAAGATAACCTGGCCATAAAAAAAACTCACCATTACGGTAAAAATGTAAGCACCCACTAGCAAAACCGTGCCCAGAGAAAACGCCAAAGAAGAAAACCGAACGGACAGTAAAAAGAGCACGGCCAACAACAGCGCTTCGATGAACAGCATTTCCCGATCTGAAAGCGCTTTGAGAAACGATTCATTCAGGATGTTGTGGATGACATTGGCATGCACCCCGCTTAAAGGGTAATTGGTGTCGGTTGGCACTGGACCGACATCCGTCGACCCAGTGGAGACGTCCGAAATAACGACAATTTTGCCTTTCAGTTCTTCAGCCCAGATTTCCAATTCATCCCGATCATCGGAGGCGCGCAAAATATCTGCAAAATTATAATGATCCATGCGCTCCCAGGGGCCGATAAAATTAACAATCATATTCCCCAGGGAATCGATGGGTATGGCAATATCACGGGGTTCAGCAGACGGCTGTTTGGCATCTTTCAGGATAATCGCTCGGCCGGCTTTGATGATAATGTTTTGCGGCGGCACCTGAAGATAATCACAAACAACGCGTAGTGGTAAAAGCGGATAAAACGCATCTTCATAGCGCACCAGCAGCGGAACCCGGCGCAGGACACCGTCCGGGTCAAATTTGACGCTCAAAGATCCCAAGCCGCGGGAGGCATTGGCCAGTTCGGCATAAGTGGTCAGGGGATTTTCGCCCTCATAAAGTTTACCACCGGCAGCATCGACACGAACATCCCATTGGGTTTCGATTACATAGTCTCTGCCTTTGGACACAATTTTTTTAGGGGTCAGTGACTCTCCGGGTTCGCGCAATTCCAGCGCCAGGCCAAAATATGCGTTGTCGGCCTCTTTGACAGCCTCAATGAGTGTGTGGTCGTCCCGGGCATTTATTTTGGCTGCAAAAATGAAGTCATACACCTGGGCGGCCACCTGCATGGACCTTAAATTGACGACCAGCTGAGCAAAATGAAGCCGATTCAGGTAAAGGTTTTTTAAGCGCTCGATACTAGTGTTGTTGAAATCAACATGCACCACGTTGGCATCATAAGCCGGGCGAAGCGTTTCTGATTTAGACCGCAGAATAAAAAGTTGATCGACAGTCTGAGAATTCCAGACTTCAAAGACATTTGGCAATAGCCAAAAACAAAGATGGGCCGCCAGAAAAGCGGATAGAATTAATAAAAGCGGGATGCGTATGTTGCGCGATTTACTTGTGGTCAATCGTGAAAGTCCTGCTAAAAAACGTATCGGCTGAAATCTCTACGGCATATTTGGAAATGTCATTCGCTCCGGCTGATTCAGCCTTTTCAGTGCCACGTAAGTTTCCGATGATGTTTACCGGCCGCTCTGCATAAGTTTTAAATTTTAAATGTTGTTTTCTGAGTTTACGAATTTCGGCAAGGATCTTTTTTGCCAGGTGTGGTTTTTTTGCCGTATTGGCACTTTCGTAATCGTTAATAAGCGCTTCCAAATCCGCCAGGCGCTTAACGGAAGCAAGCAGATAAAAACGCTCTTCTCCGGTGTGTTCATCCAGTTCGAACCATTGATCATCGGCGGGAATATAATGATTGCCCGCAGCGGTGTATTCGGTGCTCTGTAATTGGAACCGTTTGGGAAACAGGACGCTAAGCTCACCCTGTGAGCTGCGGTAGATCAGGTAGGCATAATTGTTCTGGCTGACATTTAAAAAGAATTTGATCTGATCGCCGGTTTTTAAATCCGTGTCGCGCGTCACCGCCTCAAATTTGGCTCCGTTGGCTTTTTTCAGGGCTCCGAAAGCCCATTGAAATTGTAAATTGGTGTCTTGCCGGTCTGCCGTTTCCTGGGCACGCATGATGACATGAGATTCAAACACCAACAAACAAAAAAGGGCGCTCAAAGCGATCCTGATCAAGCGAAATGTTTTCATTTAGCCTTCACCTGTTCGTTAGTTCAATAGACCATTAGATACCGGTTAATTCAAAACGGATCGCAATTGGGTCATCGTTTAGGCCCCACACCTTTGCTATTTATGCCCGGTGAGACATTTGCATGCATATGAAGCGAGCGAATTCGCAAATATCTTAAAAAAAAGAAAAATTTCTGTCAAAGGAAAATTGGCAAAATTAAAAGAGGCCAAATGCGAGTTAAATCAATATGGCCGCATGGGGCCGACATTTAATGCATCGGGATTTCAGTTGCCTGCTCAATTACACGCACATGCTTCCAGCGGTCCTGGCGATAGCGCCAGTAGGAAGTGACAAATAAGAAGAAAACAAAACCGGTTGCACAGCTCCAGGCAAAATAAAGCCCGGCGCCGAAGATGTGCACGCCAATAACCAATGGTAGGATCATAACAACCACCGACAGAATGCCGATGCTCCACATGATAAAGCGGGTATCACCGGCGCCTTTGAGCACGCCGATGCAGACCATGTAGAGGGCATCGAAGAATATATAGGCGGATACAAATCGCAGTAACATCGTCCCCATTCGGCGGATACCCATAAAATGATCAGATGACGTATCCTGCGGCCGGAACAGTTCGAGCAACGGGCCGGGGAAAACCAGAAAAAGAATAAACAGCAGCGCAATATAGGCCAGCACGATATGGATGGTCGCTCTGGCAGCCGCAATGGCCTCCTGGATCTGATTGCGGCCCAGGGCCTGGCCGACCAGCGTGCTGGTACCCAACGAAAAGCCCATCAAGGGCATAAAGGCCAGAGAATTGATCGAAAAGACCACATTGGTTGCCGCCAGCTCGAGCTTGCCGATACGCCCCACCATGAAAATAAAAAAAGTAAAAGCAAAAATATCCAGACTGAACTGAATAGCACTGGGGATGCCGTAGCGCATGAGGCGCCCGAAAAGATTAGCCTCAAAGGCGCGGTGGTTCAGGACCTGAAAGACGCGATCATTTTTTTTGGTAAATACGAGAAATGCAAAGATAAGGGTAACCAGCAGCCAGGACAGGACGGTGGCAATGCCGGCACCAAAGATCCCCCATTCCGGGAAAATCCAGATGCCGTTTATCAGGGCATAGTCCAGGGGGATGTTGAAAAAGGTGCCGATCATTGTGATGATCATCACCAGGCGTGTCTGGCCGCGTCCGCTAAAAAAACACGACAGGGCGGTCCCAAAAATATAAATTCCTGAGCCCAGACATAGCACCTTAAAGTACACCGTCTCCAGCACCTGTATCTCAACCGGGTGGCCGCCAAGTGCAAAAAGCGGCTCTGCCAGAAAACTCAGGGCGACCATGGCCGCTGCAGAAAGAAGCGCAAAATAATTTCCCTGCCACAGCGCTGCGCCGACACGCTGCGGCCGTCCTGAACCGACATACTGGGCCACAAAGACGTTGAGATACTGGGCGGTACCTAAAAAAATGGATATAAATAAAAACGCGGCGATTCCGGCCGGCAGCGCCGCGGCAATGGCATTTAGGGAATAATGGGCCAGAAAAACCCGATCGGTAAACTCCATGATCATGGTTGAAGACATACTGATCACGAGCGGCAAACTGACCCGCAGGACCTGCCGGTAAGGTCTGTTTTGTTTGCTATGATGAAAGCGATCGTTCATTTACGCTCTTAAACGCAAAAGGTCTGAATAGTGAAAAAAGAAGCTAAGGCATATATTCAATGGGGAAATTTTGCAAGGGAGGGGTGGAGAAAGTGCCTCAATTGCCTAAATTGAGCTAAAATGCCTAAAATTAAGGCGCCGCTGTGCTCCATCTTTCATAAAAATGACATAATTCCTTAACTTTAGGCATTTTAGTGCACTTTAGGCATTTATCTTTTAACTACTGCCAATCCGGTGACAGCTTGCCATCAGATCCTTTGCGATAGGGCATCCAGGCCAAACCGAATGCCTCCAGCGTAATATCAGTGCTTTTCGGTTTGACCATGACCTCGTCCAGTTGTTCGGAGGCCGGATCATAGCTGGCTTGCAGGCTATCGATATCGCTTTGCAGTTGCCCGTCGAGTTCGGCCATCTCCTGCTTGACCGCTGCGGCGGTCTGCTGTGCCCGGGCGACATCCATGCTTTCTTTGCGCATGCGGCCGGCAGACTTTACAGCTGTGCCGAATCGCGTGGCCGAACGGGTGCTGACCGTCTTGCGGCCCAGGAAGGCGCCCAGGATGGCCGTTCCAAAAGAAACCATGGTTTCCATTTTTTTGGATTTGGCCTGCTCCTGTTCGCGTTGCAGCACTTGTTCAGCACGCATCAGGCGTCTTTGCAGCGTATTGAATTTGGAACTATATTTGCGGCGCAGCTTTTCGACTTCCATATCACGCTTTTCGCGGGCAGCCTGATTGAGCCGGGAGAGAAACTCGCTTTTTGATTCGGCCGGATGGCTGGTTAATTTAAACTGCCTTGAGCGATAGAGGATCAACGATCGGCTTTGTCGAATCCAGCGCAAAAGATCTTTGTTCCATTTACTGTATGATTTGGCCTTTTTGGCTTTAGACGGCAAAGCGGCAAAGCTCGCGCCGGGCAAAGGTGAGGTTTGAAGCACATCCGGCGCCAGCGTGATTTCTTCGGCCTGGTCCCAGTCCAGGGGTACGGGCCCATCTTCGAGCATGGCCGAGACGGCTAATTTCTCCGTCGTATCGACTTTATATCTTGCTGAAAAATAATGCACATCCAGCCATCCGGCCACTGCCGGGTAATACATCAGCCCCTGGCCGGCACCGGATGCGGCGAAATACATAACATTGATCTCGGGGGCAACCACCGGTGGCTCTGAAACGGCTGATGGTGCCTGTACGCCTGCAGATGGAACAGCAGACGCGGCCGGCAAAGCGGCAGCAGCTGATAGCACCTTCGCCGACACCGGTTTCTGTTGTGATTTTTTGTCGGCCATTAAAATTTTGATCTGCTCACGGGTCATAGGGCCGCGTAGGTACGAAAGCACCCAGCGAGTCTCAAAAGTTACCGGTATATTTTCATGGACATTATTGAGCAAAAATACACGCTTGCCCAGCCCGGCCAGGATTTCCTCCATCCGGCTGCGGTCAAATCCGGTGCCGGCTGCAGCCCCCTCGAGGCCGGCCAGCACCCGTTCTTTGTCACGCTCGGTCTGTAGACGACCAATGAACCAAGAACCGGTATTGGATAATCCCTTGTAATCCAGGTCGACCGGATTCTGGGTGGAAAGGACCACCCCCAGGCCGAAGGCCCTGGCCTGCTTCAGCATGGTCAGCAGCGGTGCTTTTGAGGGAGGATTTTTTACCGGCGGAAAGTAGCCAAAAATCTCATCCATATACAGGATCGCACGCAGGCTGGAGGTACCAGCCTGGGTGCGCATCCAGGCGAGTATTTCATTGAGCAAAATGGAGACAAAGAACATGCGCTCGGCATCTGAAAGGTGGCTGATGGTAAAAATCGATGCTTTGGGCCTGCCGCTGTCGGTAAAGAGCAAGCGATTGATATTTAACGGGTCGCCTTCAAGCCAGGCCTCAAAACCGGGTGCTGCCAGCAGGTTGTTCAAGCGCATGGCCAGCTGAAATCGATCTTTGGCCGGATAAAACGAGTCCAGGTCCATTACACCAATACGCTCAAACCCGGGGACTTGGATGGCACGAATCAATCCGGCCAGATCCAGCGCGCGACCGGCTGCCCAGGCAGTCTCGAGAATATTGGAAATCAGAATATGCTCACGGCTGGTGATCGGGTCGGCCGCGACACCCAGCAGGGCCAGCAGACTGGTGGCAGTGGTCTGGATGCGCTCACGCAGCAGATCCAGGTCCTGGGCAATTGCAGGCGGCGGCGGGGCAAAACCTCGCAGCACGCAAACCGGCAAACCGGCGCTGCTTCCCGGTGTATAAACGGCAACATCGGCGGCTGACCGTAAGCGGGCGATGCGTTCAGTCGACTGCCCCCAGCCGCCTATTCCTTTGCGCCACAGCTCGGCCTGTTTGGCGGCAAATTGGGCCGGTGTGAGACCGGCATTCAGCGCGTCCTGCTCGTTAACCCACGGCTGGAAATCCTCCGCACGCAGCTGTGGGAAATTGAGCGCCAGATTGGTTAAATCCCCCTTGGGATCAATGGCGATGACTGGAATATTATCGATCAGCGCCTCTTCTAAAATGGCGATGCCCAGCCCGGTTTTGCCGCTGCCGGTCATGCCGATGATCACCCCGTGGGTTGTCAGGTCTTTTGAATCATACAGCAACAGATTTTCCTGACGCTTTCGTGACGGCATGTCATATTCTTTGCCCAGATAAAATGCGCCGAGTTTTTCATGTTCGCTCATGGTGACCCTCTTCAAATGATGATGAAAGGATATATACTCTCGCAAAGTCGCTAAGTCGCTAAGTTTATGTTCAAAATACTATTCTTTGTACGCTTCTTGACCTTCGTGGTTATGCAGGCCTTCGGTTTTGACCACGAAAAACACGAAGCTTGCAAAGTTCACAAAAGGACTAAAAAGTTACTATTCTTTGCGCTTTGGCAGCTTTGCATGAGGCCGAAATCTTAAGTTCTCCTATCGGCATTATAAGTAAAGAAATTATCCCAGATAGTGTCCAGTTGTTGTTTGGCGCTGTCGAGCGGAACACTGCGCAGGTAGTCGTTTTCAGCTGTAATTAATTTTAAGCGTTGCAGTTTTTGGATCGCATCTCCGATCTCAAAGTCAATCCGGCAATCCCATCGATCGGACAGCCATTTTTCAATCCGCTGATCGAGCGCAGCTTTGGTCTGGGGCTCGTCGGCGGTCAGCAAAAAATAGTAGGCTAAAACGGCCTCTTTGAATTCTTCTTCTTCCGCCGCATCAATCAGGTGGTAAAATACACCGGCGTTGTTGTCAAGATTCTTAAAATACAGATTATCCGCCAGGGCCTTCATGAATTTTATTTTGCGATTCTTGTATTTGTTGATCTGCCTGAACAAAAAACCTGCCAGAGTACCCAGCCCGGCTCCCAGGGCAATCAGGTGCTGCTGCTTTATCTGGACTTCCTCATCTTTAAATCCCAGCCAAAACGAAATAACCGACCCCACCAATAGCAACGATGCGCCCAGCTTGGTCACTAAAACAATGATTCCGCTGACCGCTGCCGGAACCCCAATGATAATCTTATCGATGGTCTTCATGCGGACCTTACTGTTGGGAAAAAGCATTTCCAGATCGGCTTTGGGCACATTGTGAAACAGCTTGATGACCGTTGAGCCCGGTTCAAAATAGAGGTGTTTGCGTTTTTGTTGCTCAAAATAATTTGCCTCTTTAAATTTGATATAAATGGCAACACGATCGTAATTGGTAAATTGAAAGGATTTCTTCCAGAGGCCGAAGTATTTGACAAGGGTTTCTTCTTTAAGGCTCTCTCCCCTCCGAAAAAAGATCACGTCTTCAAAATCTTCAAAATCCACCTCGAGACGGATCTGAAATATAGATTCTTCGGCCAGCGCCTGTTTGAGATCCTGAGCTGTAATTTTCTCGAAATTGGCCGCTGTCAAGACCGCTGCCATTTCAGCAACCAGCTGTTTTTGTAGATTCTCTTTTTCCGCCGCAGAATACGCTACTACGCCTCGAGTATCCGCATCGGGGTTAAAGGGCGCATAGCAGGCTTTTAGTTTCTCGAGATGGCCATGAAATTCATAATGGAAAATCGCTTCAAGAATTTGACAAAGATCTTTGAAGGCCATGATGTCATCCCGCGACAGCTTTGATTCACTGACGCACATATCAATCACATCTGCCTTACGAAAGGGGATGAACCGATTGCGTTTTAAATGATCGGGCATGAAGATCTCCCTGCGAGCACCCTTGGTTCAATGCATGCGTATCTATGTATCTATACTTCCTATCTGATGCTATCGCCGGATGTCAAACGCATCACATGCGATAAATATGTCACAGCCTAAAGATTTGTAAAGGCCCAATTGACAGTAGAAATTAAATTATCTTGCAACATCGCAAAAAGATGCTTACAAGAGAAAAGAACGTTACCGGAATTAGAGCCGGGTCGTATGGTTTTCTGGGGGATATACCACCTTGCTGCATTGGATCTGCGCCATTCCACCCATACATCCATCACCTTTCATGCGGAATTTTTGGTTTAACTCAACCTGAATCGTACACGGACCGGGCAAATAAACAACGCACAATCAAGGGCTTAACCTTTCAGTTGAAATGCCAATGCTGCTGAATCGCCATTTGTCTGCCCGGATGGCACGCCTTTTGATCTGAAAAGTATTAAAGCATTGGTGATATTATCTTTTTAATCAACAACACATGATCATAAATAAGGAGGCATATCATGGGATTATTTTCGTTTATCAAAAACATCGGCATGGATCTGTTTAAGGGTGGCGACGAAGCCGAAGAGGTCAAGGAGATGCTGACCAAAGAGTTTCCAACTCAGATTACCGACCTCAATGTCGCTTTTGATGACGGAACGGTCACTTTGGCGGGAAGTTGCGATACCTGTGCGACCCGCGAAAAGGCCGTTTTACTTGCTGGCAATGTTAAGGGCATTGAAAAGGTCAATGATGAAAACTTCACCGCCCCACCAGCGGAGGAAGAAACCGAATTTTATGTCATCCAAAAAGGAGACAGTCTTTCGAAAATCGCCAAACAATATTACGGCGATGCGATGAAATATCCGGTTATTTTCGAAGCCAATCGCGAAGTGATCAAAGACCCCGATCTGATTTATCCGGGTCAAACAGTGCGGATTCCAAAAATTACTTAATCGCAGATTCATGATTTGCTGGCATGCGGTATTTTCTGCCATCCTTTTTAAAGCGTAAATAGGCCATATTGCATGCGAATGAATCAGAACTGAGACTAGATTTTCGGATGGCAAGATCGGCAGGTTGTGATATTAAAATAAAAAGTCGATTCGGCAATAGCCTGATGATTGTGATTAAAGGAGGGATGCGAAGGAATGTGAAGGCTAAAATTCTCATTCCTTTACCCCGATTTGTAGAGGGAGGAACCTAAAATGGCCAGTATAATAGACGAATTTATGCGATCTTTGGGCCCGGAGGTGTCCGATCAGCTTTCGACCAACCTGGGCATAGAAAGAAATACGGTTGAACAAATGCTGCCGCAGCTTGGGCCGATGATCCTGGGCGGTTTAAAGCGCCAAAAAGACAACTTCGGGGGACAAGAACGCGTTGATCACATTTTAAATAAATACGGCAGCGCAGATGTGCTGGATAATATTGGTGATTTTTTTTCAGCTCAGGTTCAGAACCAAAATGCAGACCCACGCCTGGGGGGTTTGTTGGGCGACTCGGGGCTGCAGGCCACTAACGCGCTCTCAAAACAGTTTAATATAGACGGCAGCACCGCCATGAAAATTATCCCCATGCTGGCGCCCATCATCTTGGGATTTCTAACCAAAACCCGAGATCGGGGAGGTGCCGGCTCTGCGGGTATCGCTTCGATTTTGGACCGCGATGGTGATGGCAGTATCCTGGATGATGTGGCCGAAATGTTTCTGCAAGGCTCAACCGGGCGCTCCAGATCAGGGGGCGGCGGTCTTCTGGGCGGTTTGCTGGGTAGCCTGTTAGGTCGCAGAAGATAGCGGTTATCTCTCTACACCTTTGACGGACCTACCGTTATCTGGCGGGAAGCTGTTATTCAAAGCTTCGACGACGCAGTCGGCACCGGATATCCTGTCCGCCCCAACGGTGTGACGATGACGATGGGTTGCGGCATAATCCATACTCAGGGCATGGGGACCGCAAAAGTATCCGTCTATACTATCCCGCTACCCGCATTCCACCAATCTTCCCTATGCGTGATCCCCATTTTTTTCTGATACAATTCGGTACAATTTTTTCATATCTTTTTTAGGCAAACTCATTTACCTTAAAATGCCGGGTGTGTTATATCCATTTTATCAAACAATTTTAAGTTGGCCAGTTGTGCCCGTTAACCCATTGAGCCCGTTAAAACAACAATTACATTTTGTTTATTATTTAAACGGGCAACGGGCTGAACCCATACGAGGTCAATCCCAATGAAACCAGCAGAGCATTTTAAATCGTATTGCCGTTTCTGGAAACCTTCGATGGCCAGGCGGATTACCCTTTATTTTTTTATTTTCGGTCTGGTTGTCTTTTTTATTACCACCATGCTTTATATTGGCGGGACCCGCAAGCATTTTATTCGCTCCACCAGCCGACTTATCAACCATCAGTTTTCGTTGATGGAATCAGCGCAAATACAGGACTT